>SLIW01000473.1 GCA_007135435.1 Natronomonas sp. | reverse complement strand
ATCCCGGCCTCGGCGTACGCCGGTGACGAGCTCCCCGAGCGGTACCCGATGTTCGACGTCGACGGCCGGTACGACATCGCCGTCAGCGACGACGACGCGGCGTACGCCGACGGCACAGACGCGGCGCTCGGGTTCGCCCGCGCGGCTGCCGACCGCGGCGTGACCGTCGAGACCGGCGTCTCGGTCGAGTCGATCGAGACGGAAGGCGGGCGGGTCGTCGGCGTCCAGACGGACCGCGACGCCATCGAGTGCGAGGCGGTCGTCCTCGCCGCGGGACCCTGGACCCCGCGTCTCGCCGAGACGGTCGGCCTCGACGTCCCCATCACGCCCGTCCGCGAGCAGGTGCTCCTCCTCGAACCGCCCGAGGAGTACGTCGAAGCGTTCGGTGACGAGACGCCGACGACGAGCTTCCCGGGCGGCGAGTGGTACATCCGGCCGGACGTCGGCGGGGGCATCCTGGTCGGCACCCACCGCCACGACGAGCCCACCGACCCCGACGCCTACGACGACACCCCCGACGAGGAGGTCGTCCTGGAGCTGATCGACGAGCTCGGCGAGCACGTCCCCGGGCTCCGGGACGCACGCGTCAAGGGGAGCTACTGCGGCGTCTACTCGACGACGCCCGACCACGACTTCATCATCGACCAGGCGGGCCCCGCGGGGTGCTACCTCTGCTGTGGGTTCTCCGGCCACGGGTTCAAGCACGCGCCGGCCGTCGGGAAGCTCACCGCGGACCTCGTGCTCGATGGCGACTCCGCGCTCGTCGACGTGGCGTACTTCTCGCTGGACCGCTTCGCGGACGACCCGGACGGGCACGGCCGCCCCGCGGACAACATCTGAACCCGTGCGGACCTACCCGTCGCTCCCCCACGTCGACGACGCCCCGCCGGGGCTGCTCGACGGAGGCCACCTCTGGCTCCAGGAGCTCGTCGACGGCGCCCAGCTCCGCGTCCAGCTCCGGTCGTCGGGCGCCGTCAGGTTCGGCGACAGCGAGCGAGTGTTCGACGACGACGAAATCCCCCGGCTCTATCGCCACGCGGTCAGACACGTCCGCGAACGACTCGATCGGGAGGCGCTCCTGGGGGCCGTCGACGATCCGGAGTCCGTCGTGCTCTTCACCGAGGCGACGGTCTTCCGTTCGATCGAGTACGACTGGGACCGCACGCCGTCGGTGCTCGGGTTCGACGTCTACGACGCCGACCGCGAGGCGTTCCTCCCTCCGGACGCGGCGGAGCGGGTCTTCGACCGCCTCGGGCTCGAGGCGGTGAACACCTTCGAGCGGGAGGTGCGGGCGGTCGACTTCCGGCCCGACGACTACTCGATCCCGGGGTCGGCCTGGCGGGACGGGCCCGCCGCCGGCGTCGTCGTCAGGGACAAGACCGGCGGCCGGGCGATGCTGCCGAACCCGGATGTCGACCGCGGTAGCACACCTGATGCGCTGGAGGGGATCGTGGAGAAATCCCGGGAGGAGAGCGCAACGGAACCTCTAGAGGAGAGCGCAGAGCAACTGGCGGAGAAGCTAGCCGAGCAGCTAGCCACCGACGAACTGCTCGGACGGGTCGCCTCCGAACTCGGATCGGCGGCCGGCTACGTCTCGTTCGACCCGCTGTTCGAACGGACGATGGAGGCCATCTATCGGGAGGCAGGGAGCCGGTTGCTGACGGACCGGAACGCCACCGGGGCCGACGGGTTCCGTGTCGCGGTCGACCCTGGCGAGTTGCGGGCCGCCATAGCCGCCAGGACCCGCGCCTGGCTGGACGCCCGGGGATCGAATCAGTGATTCCTGAGACGGTCGATGCACGTATCTGGCTGGATGAGTTCCGGCACCCCGGTAACCCGCGCCAGGGGCAGCTTCGTAGAGGACCCCCAAACGATCCATCGAGGCCGTCTACGCCGATGGCGATTCGACCGTACGTCGGGCCACCGGAGGCGACCGATCGAGACGCCCCCACGGAGCATTTCCGACCGGCCGTCGAAGACCGAACATGGTGCGTCCATCGTCACGCCTCGATCACGACGCCGAACCGGGGGTGGAGACCAGTGCGTTCCACTGAGGACCGCCTCCTGGCCCGGCCGATCGTCGCGGTCGAGGGCCCCGACGACGCCGCGGAGACGTACGAACGCTTCGAGCCGTACCTCTCGGAGCTCGAGACGGCGCCGCTGGTCGTCCAGGTGGTCGACCGGTCGGGCGGCCTACTGGAAGACGAGGCCGACCCCGACGGGACGACCATCGATCAGCGGGAGGGTCGCGCACGGGAGGCCCTCGAGGCGTTCGAACGCCGGGCGACGATCGACGGCGTGGACGTGGAGACCCGCATCCTCTACGGATCCGACGTCGTGGGGACGCTCGTCGAGACGGCGATAGAAGAGGACGCCACGGCGGTCGTCTTCGCCGCGACGGAGGGCGGCCTCCGGGAACTGCTCACCGGCGGCGTCCGTTCGTCGCTGGTGACCGACGTGGAGGTGCCAGTCGTCGCGCTCCCGAGACGGTGACGCAAATCGGAGGCCGCGGGCCGCCCAGTGGCGGCTGACCGGGGACAGGTGCCCGCCACCGATCATCTCAGCGTGCCTCTCGACTCCCATCCCTGAGTATCTGCCAACGATCATCCTCACCGTCTGCCAACGATCATCCTCACCGTCTGCCAACGACCATCCCCACCGAACGGATTCCCAGGCAGGCACCTTTTACGCCCTGTCAACATACATCACGTCGATGGAAGACGAGCATCCCCACGGCGGAAACAACCAGGTCACCGGCGACGACCAGCCCAGCTCGACGAGCGATGCCGTCTCCCTCCTCTCGAGTCCGATGGCCCGACGGACGCTCATCTATCTCACCGACACGTCGACGACCACGGTCGAGGAGCTCGCCGACGTGCTCACCGGGATGGAGGCGACGGGTGCCGACACCCTCGCCACGCCGGCGGACCGGAGGCGGGTTCGGATCCTCCTCTACCACTGCGTCCTCCCCAGGCTCGACGCCGCTGGCTACGTCGACTTCGACGCCGAGGAGCAGACCGTCGTCCGTGGTGACGTCCCAGAGGTCGTCGACGAACTGCTCGATCTCGAGTGGTGACCCGTGGCCGATGGACTCGCTCAGGGACGCCTTCGAGGCTGTCGAATCCCGACAGAAGACCCTCGAGGTCTACGCCGATGACGAGGAGGCGTTGGCGGAGCTCGAGAGACAGTTCTCGACCAGGAACGTCCGGGTCATCGGTCGACCGGCACCGTCGTCGGACGACCCCGGCTTCGTCGTCGTGCGGGCCGCGGACGGCGAGTTCCTCGGTGCGTTGAGCGTCGAACACCTGGAGGCGATCGTCTCGCCGGAGATACATCCACCGTGGGTGATCGCCGAGACCGACGTGGACCACGCCGCCGTCTTCGATTTCCTCGACAACACCGTGTTCACGTCGTACGACCGGCGACAGCTGCTGGTCGTCGCCCGCGAGATCGAAGAGCGAGCGTGGCGAGCCGGCTCCGGGGCGCTGCTCGTCGGGTTCCAGACCGCGACGGCGTTCCGGGCGCAGGAGCCCGTCTACGAACGCTTCGTCCGAGAGACCGACGTCACCGTAACGGTCTTCGTCGACGCCGAGTGGAGCGGTGGATCGGCCGATGGCGTGCACGTCATCTCGGCCCACGGCGTAGACGGCGAGATCGGACGGTTCTGGTTCGTGCTCTTCGACGGGGGAGGACGCGACCTGGACACCTGCGGGTTACTCGCCGAAGAACGGGAACCCGACCGGTATTACGGGTTCTGGACGGACGATCCGGACCGTGTAGACGAGGTCATCGCGTACCTCGAAACTACCTACGGTGGTGGATGACGCGACCTCGCCGACGACCGTCGCGACGCGGCTCGCCCGCCGGGACGCGACTGCCCGGTCGTTTGGGAGCAACGTGACGACGGTGCCGCGCGACGTGACGACGGTGCCGCGCGACCCTGGGCGAGGGCTGAGCCGGCGCCAGGGTCGACATCTCATCCGTACAGCCCCCGTTTCACCTGCCCGGGTTTACCCGCCTGCGACCCCAACCTTCCACGTGACATACAGTTTCGAGACCCTCTGGCGGGAACTCCGGGAGCGGTGTGCCGCCCTCGGCGACGAGCTCGTGCTCGTCACCCCGGGCTCCGAGCGGCCGTTCGTGGTCGTCTCGACCGACGACGACCGCATCGTCGTCGCCTACCATGGAGTCACCGTCCAGGCGGACGACCGAGGTGACGAGCGGGTGCTCTGGAGGAACGGGTTCGACGTCCTCTACCGGAGGCTGACGGACGACGGGGAGACCCTCACGGTGTCCTCATCACCGCCGGGCGTCGAACCGTACGTGGCCGTGTTGAGCCTCTCGTCGCGGTTCGCCGTCGACGGAGACACCATCGTCGCTGTCGCCGCTGACGAGGGCGCCACGGACGAGGGCGAAACCACCCGAACAGGCCACAGTGAGGCGGACGAACTCCAGAGCACGTTCGTCCGACCCGCCTGGGAGGTGCGCTCCACGCCCGAGCGGGTTCACGACGACGCACTGCTCCTCGCGGACGCGCTCGAGCGCTACGACCTCCGGAGCCGCGACGTCGAGTCGCTCTCGACGGACGACCTGGTGAACCTGTACGTCCTGCTGTCGGACGTCGGGAGCGAGGCGGACAGGCTCCGGCGGGCGGCGGGCGAGGCGCTCCAGGACCGGCTCGGGCCAGATGACCGGGTCCACGGCCAGTTCGGATCCGTGACCCGCACGCGTCGCTCCCGCAGGCGGGTCAAGGCAGCCGAGGACGTGTTCGCCGCGCTCGACGCCGAGGGCATCCCGAGAGAGTGGGTCCTCGGGGTCGATACGGATCGGCTGGACGTCGTCCTCTCGGTGACCGAGCTCGAGGAGTCCGCCGTCTACGACGTCGAAGAACAGGTCTACGTCCAGAAGACGGGCGTCGAGGAGGCCGAGAAACAGTCGCGGCTGCGGGGACTCAAGGAACGGCTCGCCGACCTCGACGACGAGGAGGCTGCCGATCTGCACGCCGAGATCGAGGGGCTCGAGGAGCGGATCGAGGAGGTCCTGGCCCCGTCCTGACCGGGCGTCGCCGACATGGGGTGCGACCGTTGTCCGATGTGTGGATCCGCATCGAGGCACCCACCACTCCCGGTAGAGAACCTACCGCTCGCAGGAGAGAAACGCAGGGTCCCACGTCACTCGTGTCAGCACAGCTGGAAACGCGACCGGGTGAGGATGCCAACACGGCCGATATTTATCCGGCGGGGTCGTGAGTCGCAGCATGCCCACCGACCTGTTGCTGCCCCAGGTGACCGACCACGACACCACCGACCTGGCCGTCCACGCCGAGGAGCTCGACTACGACGGGGTCTGGCTCGGCGAGCTGTGGGGCGAGAGCTCGGTGGTGCGGCTGACGGACATCGCCGCCCACACCGACACCGTCGGAATCGGGACGGCCATCCTCAACGTGTTCTCGCGGTCGCCGGCCGTCCTGGCGATGACCGCGGCGACCCTCGACGAGGTCTCGGACGGCAGGTTCCGCCTCGGGGTCGGCACCTCGACGCGCAAGGCGGTCGAGGACCTCCACGGTGCGACCTGGGACGACCCCAACCCGATCCGCCGGGCCCACGAGACGATCGCGCTCGTCAAGGCCTTCCTGGGGGATCGTGAGGCGGTCGAGCGTGGGGCGATCGACGCCGACGGCCGGGTCGACTACGACGGGGAGGTGTTCGCGGTCCAGGACTTCCCCGCGCTGGACGTCGACGTGCCGGTCTACCACGCGGCCCTCGGTCGGGCGAACCGGCGGGTGGTCGCCAGGCTCTGCGACGGCTGGATCCCCCACAACGTCCCGTTCCCGGATCTCCAGGAGAGCTTCGACTACATCGACGAACAGATGCGAGCCGCAGGGCGGGACGGGGAGGTCGACCTCGACGTGGCGCCGTACGTGCCCGCGGCGGTGAGCGACGATCCCGCCGCGGCGCGGGACACCATCCGGGGCCACGTCGCCTATTACGTCGGTAGCGGCCGGGGCTACCAGGAGGCGGTCGCGGGCCGGTTCCCCGAGGAGGCCGAAGCCGTCGCGGAGGCGTGGCGCGAGGGCGACCGACGTGCCGCGTCCGCCGCGGTGACCGACGAGATGGTCGAAGCACTCGGCGTCGCCGGCACGCCCGACGAGGCCCGAGAGCAGTTCCGCGCCGTCGCCGACATCGACGTCGTGACGCGCCCGATGGTGACGATCCCCGGGAACGCCGACGACGAGACGGTCGAGCGGACCATCGAGGCACTGGCCCCGTCACGCGAGTGAGGGACAGCGGGACGGTCCCCAGCAGACGGGCCCAGCAGTCCCCGCTCGATCTAGATATCTAGATGCAGCGACCGATGGACGACCGGCCTCCGACAGACGATGCCGACCCGTCGGTCGGTCTTGGATGCCGACCCGTCGGTCGGTCT
>SLIW01000218.1 GCA_007135435.1 Natronomonas sp. | reverse complement strand
GACCCCCCGAGCCACCGACACGAATCCACGGCATGGACCCACCACGGACCCACGGCATGGACCCACCACGGACCCACGGCACGGTCACACTGCACGGGGCCACAGCACGGACCCACGGCTCACGGCGGCGGTCAGAGCGTTGGATAGACAGGTGGCACGACCGTTTCGGTGCGCCTACTCGGACTGGATCCGCTTGAACTGGTCGATGAGCGCTTCGGCAGACTCCCCCGAGTCGTACTCGATCCGCCCCTCGTAGTTGGTCCGCTCGTCGTCGAAGGCGGCGTCCACCGTCGCGGCCTTCTCCTCGCGGCGCTCGTGCTCGTCCTCGTCATAGGCACCCATTGACATGGTATACACCCACTTACGAATTCTCGGTAATCAATGTATCGGCAAGACCGGCCACTGTGCGGGGCCGTGGAGCCACCGCCTGACGGGGGAGTGTACCACGGATCGGCATCGAACGGTTTCATTCGGTGTTAAATGGCCCCTCTCGGTTATGGATGGCATAAGACGGTGCGGTGCGGCGTAGACTGACGTGGCGGCGCCCTCTGGCGGGACGTCGGCCCTCTATCAGCGCTCGATCACGGCTCGAGACCGACCCGGAACCGGTCCAGGACCGACCACGCCCCCGAGGCCGATCCGCCCCGCCCCGCCCCGAACCGACCCGAACCGACCACGCCCCATGACCCGCCTCCACCGTCGGTGTCGAGCGGTGATGGGGGTGAGGACGAGATGCGGCTGCGACGGTCAGGCAGGAACGCAACCCGTAAGCGGCGCGGGAAACTACTCCAGGTGTGGCAGGGCCACTCCGCTTCCGGCGGTCGAACGAGACGTGGACGCGCGATCGCGTCCGCGAGCAGCTGCTCGCGCCGCTGGATTCGACCTTCGGCGCCCGGATCGAGGAGCCGTGGTTCCGGGTCGGCGACGACCGCTACGACGCCGTGCGCCTGGAGATGGACAACGGCGACGTCGCTCTGTTCTGCTTCCGACCCGGCCGCGCCTACTGGCTCGGTAACACCGAGACCCCCGAGACGCTGTGGCGTACGGACAAGTCCACCTTCGGGGAGGCCCCCTATGCCATCTCGCGGTGGGCTCAACGCGAGCTCACCGCCCGGATCGAGCTGACAGATCCCTGGCTCGCCGAATTCGAGTACCTCACGTGGTTCTTCCTCCCGGTGTTCTGCTCGAAGGACGGCCGCGACACGACCCGGCGGTTCTTCGCCGAGGACGCCGCCGGGTTCCCCGACGCGACCCGCGAGGAGGGGCTGTCGTTCTACGAGGAGGTCCTGCGGACGGGCGTCCTCGACGACCACCGCTACACGATGGCCTCGAAGCTCGGTACCTCCCCCGGATACGACGTCGGGCGGATGCGCGCGACGATGGCGGAGTTCAACGTTGCAAAGATACTGGCCGACGCCGGCCTGGACTTCGAGCCCGAGGTCGAACAGGACAGCGGACACGCGCTGGACTTCGACGTCGACGGGCACCTCGTGGAGGTGACCCGGCCGGAGCCGCCGGCGCGGCGGAGCCGCGCCGACCACCCCGTCGCCGCCGTCAGGGAGACCGGCGGCGCCAAGCGGACCGACCAGCTGGCAGAGCACCCCGAGGCCGCGCTCTTCGTCGACTGCACCTCCTTCACCGACGCCGAGTGGTCCGCCGTCCGCGGCGAGCAACCCGGCGTCGGCCACGAGCCCATGGTCGTCTTCCGCGCCCGGCCCGACGGCCGCATCGAGGCCTACCGGTACGGCCGCCTCCCGTTCGACCTCGACGGCGCCATCGAGTGGGTCTGACCCCCGTCGAGTTCGACCGGGCGGCGGTCGTACCGCCGTCATCCTGACGCGATCCCCTCCAAAGGATCGATCGCCCAACCGGCCAGCACATCAACCGACCAGCACACCAACCGACCAGCATACCAACCGTCCCGCAGTCCAGCCGACCAGCATACCAGCAAAGCAACCGACCAACCGACCAACCGACCAACCGACCAACCGACCAACCGACCAACCGACCAACCGACCCATCGACCGTCTACCGCTGGGCGTCCGCCGTGCCCGTCAGAACCAGACGTCCTCGTCGTCGCCGTCGTCCTCCGCCTCGGTCGCCAGCGGCCAGCCGGCGGTCTCCGCCGCCTCGGCGGCGGTGAGGAACTCCCAGCCCAGCCCCTCCGCCTCCTCGCGGAGGGTCTCGTCGTCGGCGACGAGCACGAACCGGTCGGCCGTGTGCTCCGGCTGGGTGATGATCGACCGGAGGCTCTCCCGCTTGGTGCGCGACCCCGAGAAGAAGTCCAGGCGGTAGCCGTGCTCGCGGCCGAACTTCCGGACGACCGGCGTCGGCTCGTCGCTGACGATGCCGATGCTCCGGGTCCACCGCCGGGCGTCGTCCAGGACGCCCCGCGGGTCGGCGAACCGGCGGATCGCCGCCAGCTCGAACGCCAGCGTCACCGTCTCGTGGTCGCCCCCGTCGGGTTCCGCGGCCATACCGGGAGGTCGGTCGGTGGTCGAAAAACCGTGTCGGTCGAGGGACGGGCCGAAACCGCATCGATGGGCCGGCGTCGGACGGTCACTCGTCTTCGGGCGGGACCGGGTCGGTGAGCGTGACCGCGATCGCCGTGACGCCGCCCACAGAGAGGGAGAACCAGTAGGTGGCGAACCGCCAGAGGAGCGCGATCGCCGTCGCGGTGGCGAGCCCGACCGGCGCCAGGAGGTACAGCACCGTCGCCAGGGCGAGCTCGACGCCACCGACGCCGCCGGGCGTCGGGACCAGGAACCCGAACTTGCTGAGCGCCACCGCCAGGAACGCCATCCCGATCGGGATCGGCGCGTCCATGGCCAGCGCGGTGACGTAGAGCGCGCCAGCCAGGCCCAGCCATCCGAGGTGGGCGAACACCAGACCGGCGCCGACGCCGCGTCGGTCCGTCGCGACCAGGTCGAGGGTGGTGTAGAACCCCTCGAACCGCCGGCGGACGTTCTCGCGGCGGAGGAACCCGACCTCCCGTCCGGTCGTCCTCCTGATCAGCCCCCGGATCCGTCCGGCAGCCCCCGCCAGCCCCTCGGCGACGAGCGATCGTCGGGACCACAGGAGCCCCAGGACCACGGCGATGGCGGCGACGAGCGCCGCGATGGGGAGGGCGTACGGCCCCAGCGTCTCGAGCGAAGGCGAGTGGACCACCAGCACGTAGCCGGCGCCGACGGCGCCGAAGGTGTAGTACGGCAGGTAGTTGAGGAAGTCCGCGCTCACGACGCCGGCGAGGCCCTGCTCGTAGGCGGCGTCGTAGTACCGGCTGACCACGGCGGCGACACCGACGCCCGAGGCCACCTGCCCGTAGGGGACGGCGTACTTCGTGAACGTCGCGGTCAGGAAGATCCCCGCGACGAGCCAGTAGGGCCGCGGCCGGTCGACGATGGAGAGGATCCGGTGCCAGACCAGCGTCCGGCAGGCCAGCGTGCCGACCGTCGCGGCGAACGCCCAGAGGTAGACGGACAACGTCGTCCGGTAGATCGCGGCGGTCACCTCGTCCCAGCCGACCGCGTAGACGAAGATGCCGAGCAGGAACAGCGCGAAGCCGAACGCCAGGAGCGCGCGGTACTGCATCCCCACGCCGCGCTGGCTGGAATCCTGGGCGTGCTCCTCGCGTGCTCCTCCCGGGTCGGTGCGTCGGTCCGTCATCGCGGGTACCAGCTGTCGTGACGGGCGTTCCGTCGGTCGTCCATTCGTGGCGGCACGGGAAAGGGTTGTATCTCTGTCCTGCGCTGGACGGCGCAGCGCGGCATGGCCATGCCCGGTCGAGGACGGACCGTCCCGCACCGACCGGCCGACCTGACCGCCCACCAGCGAGGGCCCTCCCGCACCGACCGACCGACCAGACCGCCATGCCCGGCCTGGTCCGCCCCACCTGCTCCGCCACAATTGCTCCGCCACACTTGCTCCGCCCGCCTGATCCGCCCTGCCCCGACCGTCGCCGTCGTCGGACCCGTCAGTTCCGGGGCGAGAAAGCTAAGTAATAAATGACCGCTGGTGCAAGATTTGCCGCATGGAGACCCTGCTGTTGAACCGGGACGACGTGGGCGAGAACGCCCGGATGGAGGAGGTCATCGTGGCCGTCGAGGAGGCGTTCGCCGCCTACGAGCGCGGGAGCGTCCAGATGCCGCCGAAGTCGTACATCGATCTGCCCCGGTACGACGGCGACTTCCGGTCGATGCCGGCGTACATGGACGCGGGCGAGTGGGACGCCGCCGGCATCAAGTGGGTCAACGTCCACACGGCCAACCCGGAGGACCACGGCCTGCCGACGGTGATGGGGACGATGGTCTACTCGGACCCGCGGAACGCCTTCCCCCTGGCGATCATGGACGGGACGACCCTGACGCGCAAGCGGACGGGGGCGGCGGCGGCCGTGGCGACCGACCACCTGGCCGTCGAGGACGCCTCCTCGCTGGGGATCGTCGGCGCGGGCGTCCAGTCGTACACGCAGCTCGAGGCGATCAGCGTCGTCCGCGACGTCCGGGAGGTCGTCGTGGCCGACAAGCGCGAGGCGGCCGTCGAGCAGTTCGTCGACCGCTTCGGCGACGACTTCGACGTCCGCGAGGGCTCCACCGCCGAGGCGGCGAGCTGCGATGTCCTCTCGACGGTGACCCCCGTGGAGGCGCCCATCGTCGACCGCGCGGACCTCGGCCCGCACACCCACGTCAACGCGATGGGGGCGGACGCCGAGGGGAAACAGGAGCTCGACCCGGAGATCCTGCTGGACGCGAAGCTCGTCATCGACGACTACGAGCAGTGCACCCACTCCGGCGAGATCAACGTCCCCTGGAGCCGCGGCGTCGTCGGCGATGAGGACCTCTACGGCGAGCTCGGCGCCGTCGTCACCGGCGCGCTCCCGGGCCGTACCGCCGAGGACGGCGTCACCGTCTTCGACTCGACCGGGCTCGCGATCCAGGACGTGGCGGCAGCACGGGTGGTCTACGAGCGAGCCACCGAACACGGGAACGGGACGCCCTTCGAGCTGGTCGACACCAGGTTGGGGTGAGATAGCGGAGGAACGGCCACACGGACCGACGAGGAAGGGAGACGGGGGGTAGACGAGCGGGCGTCAGCGGTGTAGGATTTCTATCGAGAGCCGGCCGCGGTCGCCAGTATCGAGCTTCCGACTCGAGCTTCCGACGACAGTGGGTCGAACAGGTCGTGCCGGTTCTGTCGCCCCCCGTACCGAGTGGTATGTCGCCCCCCGTACCGAGTGGTAGTACGTCAGTCGTCGCCCAGCTCAGAAACTCGTCCGGCGGCGGTTTCGCTCCTGGATTCGGCACCTACCTGGAGGTCCCCGTCGTCGTCGACGACGAGCATGTTGGCGGTGCCGAACGAACCGCCTACCTCGACGTCGTGGCCGCGGGCGTCGAGATCGTCGACGACGGCCGCCGGGAAGCCGTCCTCCAGCCTGAGGGTGTTCTCGACCTCGTATGGGTACTGGGTGGAGGGGAACGCGGTGCTCACGAACCGGGGGCGGTCGATCGCCTCCTGGGCATCCAGACCGAACTCGGCGACGTGGACGAACTGCTGGGTCTGTCCCTGCGGTTGCGTGTCAACGCCGGTGTTCCCGCCCAGGACGTACGGCCGACCGTCCCGGGTCGCCAGGTAGGGGTTCGACGTGTGCCGGACCTTGGAGCCGGGCGTGAGGCGATTCGGGTCGTCGTCCTCGAGGGCGACCATCCGCATCCGGTTGTTGATGTGGATCCCGGTGTCGCCGATCACCAGGAACTGCGCGCCCAGACTGGTCGTCACCGCGGCCGCGTTGCCGTCCCCGTCGACGACGTGGAAGGTCGTGGTGTGGGCGATGTCGTCGCCCGCGGAGAGCCCGGAGGCGATCGGCCACGCCAGCGCCTCGTCCCTCGCGATCCGGTCGCGCTGGGACGCCGCGTACTCGTCGTCGAGGAGCTCGTCGACGGGGACGTCGACCCTGTCGGGGTCGCCCACGTGGTGATATCGGTCCGCGAACGCGAGTTTGATCGCCTCGACCTGGGCGTGGACGGCGTCGGGGTCGTCCGGACCGACCGCGGCGAGGTCGTACCCCTTCAGGACGTTCAGTGCCAGCAGCTGCGTGATCCCCTGGCTGTTCGGTGGGTTCTGGTACACGTGGAGGTCCGCGTCCGCGTCGTACTCGATCGAGATCGGATCGACGATCTCCGCCTGGAAGTCGTGGAAGTCGCCGCGAGTGAGGTACCCGCCGTGTTCGTCTGAGAACGCCACGATCTCCTCGGCGATCGGCCCCCGGTAGAAGTGGTCTCTGGCCGCCTGGACCGCCTCGCTTCGGCCCTCGTCGCGGGCGTCATCGTCTTCAGACTCTTGAGCCGCGGCGAGGGCGGCGATCATCTCCTCGATTGATTCGTAGGCGCTCTTGCCGATCTCTTGCAGGGTTTTTTCACTCATTTTGAGCCTCCT
>SLIW01000222.1 GCA_007135435.1 Natronomonas sp. | reverse complement strand
GTCCGCCGAACGATGAGTCCGCCGAACAACGGGTCCGCGGAAAGACGAACCCGCTGAACGACGATCCCGCTGACGCTAGAACGGCCCACCCATGTACTCGTGGACCACGAGGACCGCGGCGAGGCCGGCGACGAACAGCGCTCCGGAGACGATCAGCGACAGCTCGACCGCGCCGGCGAGCCCGAGCGCGCCGGCGACCGACAGGGCGACGCCGACCGTGTAGACCGCCAGGTTGCGGGCGAGCGAGGGCACGTTCACCGACTCGAACATGGTCATCGTTCGGCCCTCCACGGGAAAGCACTGGCGTTCGGTCCGGAACCCGAACGCTCACCGGGCCCAAGGCCTATTGCGACGGGCGTTCGTGTTGTACGTGAGGCGACTCGACATCACCAGCCCGAGGAGACGGAGTCACGGAGCCGTCGTCGACGACGACCGATCGGTGGCCGTTCGTGAGGGATGCCGCTAGGCGGCATCGCGCTCGCCGCAGACTTCGCCTTCATCGTCGTGACGGCGACGGTGCTGAGCTACGTCGCCAGGCGGACGGGCCAGCCGACGATCGTCGCCTACATCCTCACGGGTATCGTCCTGGGGCCGGTCCTGCTCGGGATCGTCACCGAGGACGCGCTCATCGACGTGATGGCCGAGCTCGGCCTCGGGTTTCTCCTGTTCCTGCTCGGCATCGAGATGCGGTTCGACCGCATCAGGGACATCCTCCGATCGATCGTCAACATCTCGGTCGGCCAGACCGTCCTGCAGACCGCCGCCGCGTTCGCCATCGCGTTCCTCCTCGGCTTCCGCGGGATGGACGTCATCGTCATCGCCCTGGCGACCGTCTTCGGCGCGACGCCGATCATCGTCAAGCTCCTCGACGAGAAGGACGAGCTCAAGACGCTCCCGGGACGCATCGACGTCGGCGTCCTCATCGTCCAGGACATCTACCTCGTCATCGTCCTCGCGCTGGTGGGCGCCGGGCTCGAGGGCGCCGCCGGCGAGATCCTCCTCGACGTCGCCCGCATCCTGGGACTGATGGCCGCCATGGGCGTCGCCGCGTACGTCGCCTACCGCCACGTCCTCCCGCCGCTGCTCGAGGCCGTCGCCGGCGACCGGAACGTCCTCTTCGTCGTGGGCGTCGCCTGGGCGTTCCTCTTCATCTTCGCGGCGGAGTCCCTGGAGCTCTCGGTCGAGGTCGGCGCGTTCATCGCCGGACTGAGCCTGGCCCAGCTGCCGTACAGCACGGAGCTCAAAGAGCGGATGCGGCCGGTGACCGACTTCTTCCTGGTGGTCTTCTTCAGCAGCATCGGGCTCCAGCTCGAGGCCGAGTACCTGACCGCCTACTGGGTCGAGGCGCTGGTCGCCTCGGCGGTCCTGATGCTCGGGAACTTCCTCATCATGTTCTACCTCATCCACCGCGAGCGGTTCGCCCCCGAGACGTCGTTCCTCGGCTCGATCAACATGGTCCAGGTCAGCGAATTCTCCCTCGTCGTCGGTGCCCTCGCGGTGACCGAGGGGCTGGTCGAGGAGCCGATCCTGGGGTACCTGAGCCTGATGGCGCTCGTCACGATGACCCTCTCGACGTACGTCGTCCTCTACAACGAGCGGCTCTACGAGCGGGCACGGCCCTATCTCGATCGGTTCGAGCGGGACGACCAGCGGGAGGCGGCGCTCTCGGTGACGGAGGGCCACGCCATCCTCGTCGGCTACGACCGCATCGTCAGGGAGACCCTCCCGGTCGTCCAGGACCACTTCGCGGAGGTCGTCGTCGTCGATCGCTCCGCCGAGAACGTGGGCGAGCTCGAGGACGCCGGCGTCGACTTCCACTACGGCGACGTCCGGCACGGCGAGATCCGCGAGCAGATCGACCTCGAGACGGCGGACTTCGTCCTCTCGATGGCCCGGCCGGCGTCGGTGAACCGCCGGCTCGTCGAGGGGGCGGCCGACGACGCGGTCGTCATCGCCGCCGCCGAGCACGTCGACGAGGCCCGATCGCTCTACGAGCAGGGGGTCGACTACGTCGTCATCAAGGAGGTCCTCGCGGGCGAGCTGCTCGGCGAGTACATCGACGGGTTCCTCACGGATCGCGACGACACCGTCGAGCTCGCCAGCGAACTGATGGGCCGCCTCCGGGACGAGGGGACCCCGCCGGGCGCGCCGCGAGGCGGGGGCGGGACGGGCGCGCGGTCGTCCGGAGGTGACGCCGGATGAGCGAGTACGAGTTCGTCGTCGCGCTGACGCTCATCTTCGCCGTCGCCGCGGTCCTGCTGGTCGTCGCCACCCGCTACTCGCTGCCGGCCGTGCCGTTCTACCTCGTCGCCGGCGTCCTGGTCGGCGTCGTCGTCGACGAGGGACAGCTCCTGGACCTCGCACAGTGGGGGATCGTCTTCCTCGTCTTCGCGTTCGCCGTCGAGCTCGAGCCACTGTACGGGAGCGGCATCCAGCGGGACAGCACCGTCGTCGCGGTCGTCCAGGCGGCGATCACGGGCGCGGTGATGTTCGTCGTGGGGCTGCTCCTCGGGTTCGACCCCCTGAACGCCCTGTACTTCACCATCGCGGCGACGCTCGGGTCGTCGCTGGTCGCGCTCAGCCTCCTGGAGCGGCGGGTCCGCCTGCGGAGCCTCCACGAGCGGCTGGCCGAGTCGATCCACTTCGTCGAGGACCTGCTCGCGATCGGCGCCATCCTGCTCCTGAGCGCCTTCGTCTACGCGGACGGCCACCTGATCGCCCTCCTCGGTGGCGTCCTCCTCGTCGGCGGGGGGCTGGTCATCCGCCACTACCTCTTCGACCGGTTCACCGCCGTCGCCGGCGGCGACGTCGAGATCATGATGCTCACGGGGATCTCGCTGATCATCGGCTTCGTCGCGATCGCGGAGCTGGCCGGCGTCTCGGTCGTCGTCGGGGCGTTCGCCGCCGGCCTCGCGGTCGCCTCGGAGTACCCCCACGACGTCGAGACCCTGGACGCCATCGGCTACGTCGAGGACTTCTTCGCGCCGGTCTTCTTCGTGACCCTCGGCGCGCTCCTCACGGTGCCGAGCCTCGCGGTGCTCGGGATCGGCGCCGTCCTCGTCGTGGCGGTCCTCGTCGTCAACCCGGTCGTGACGTTCGCGGTGCTCCGGTGGCGCGACTACGACTCGCGGACGGCGACGCTGACCGGCTACAACCTCGACCAGGTGAGCGAGTTCTCGCTGATCATCGCGATCGAGGCGCTGGTGGCCGGCCTGCTCGTCCCGGCGCTGTTCGAGGCGATCGTCCTCGCCGCCATCGTCACCATGCTCGGGTCGGCGTTCACGAGCCGGTACGCCGGCGACCTCCACCGGCGACTCGTCGACACCGGGATCCTGGACGCGGACACGGAGGCCATCCGGGCGAAGAGCCGGGTCGCGGACGACCTCCGCGACCACGTCGTCGTCACGGGCTACGATCGGGAGGGCCAGCAGGTCGTCGAGGCCTGCGAGGCCATCGACCACCCCTACGTGGTCATCGAGAGCGACCCGAGCCGCGAGGAGACCGTCCGCGAGCACTGCGAGAACTACGTGTTCGGGGACGTGATGACCGAGTCCGCCTGGGAGGTGGCGAACGCCGCCGACGCGGCGTTGATCGTCGCCACCGTGCAGCGCCAGGCGTGGGCCGAACAGATCCTCTCGTTCGACGTCGGCGTCGACACGATCGTCCGGGCCTCGGACGTCGAGAGCGGTGCCGCGCTGCTCGAGCAGGGCGCGTTCTTCGTCGCGGTCCCCGACGTGCTCGCCGCCGAGCGCCTGCGCGACCTCGTCGCGGGGCTACTCGCGGGCGACCTCACACGGGAGGACGTCCGCGACCGGGGCCGCGATCGGCTCGAACGCGCCGTCGAGTACGGGCCGAGCGACGTCCAGCGGATCCGGTGAACGGTCGGTGGCTCGGCCGTTGGACGGTGGGCCGGGCGACGGATTGTGTGCCGAGCGACGGATGAGGGACCGGGGGCACGTACACTCGAACAGACGATCGTCTCCGGGATCGATCGACGACGCACGATGTCGTGCTGAATCGGGACGAACTGGACCGGAATACGGGGCCGTTACGAACCCCGAACCCGCAGAAAGCGTGGGAACTGTTATCATGTTCGAGCGCCAAGAAGTGTCAACAACCCCCACGCCCTCCCATGCAACACATCGAAACGGTTTCGCTCCACCCGTTCGGCGACGAGGTGCTCCTCGAGTTCGTCGGGACGGGAAAGGCGGGCGAGATCACCACCGAGACCATCGAGTTCGACGTCGTCGACCCGAACCAGGGAGCGGTGGCCCCGCGCCAGACGATCCCTCCGGAGTACGACGAGCAGATCAACAGCGTGCTCTCCGAGAACGGCTACTCACTCGCCGGGCGCTAGCACCCAGCCGGTCGTTCCGACGAGAACACTTCTTCTGGGAGATCAGCACCCGCTGCCGCGAAACCGCCGGGTACGCGGTGACGTGGTGAGCATCTCAGGAGAGGGTATCGCCCCCCGAAACGCGAATTCCATCGAAAGCGCACCGGGGAGGTGATCGAGCAGTCGATGGAAAACCAGTGCTTTAACCGGGGTCGGGGCATCTCGACACGTAGTCCATGGTCTCCGGGGAGAGTTCGGATCTGCGCCGCGACCTCGGCGTGTTCGCGGTGTTCACCATCGCGTCCGGGACCATGATCGGGGCCGGGATCTTCGTCCTCCCCGGGCCCGCGGCGGAGGGCGCCGGCCCTGCAGCGGCGCTGTCGTTCGGGATCGCCGGCCTCATCGCCCTCGTGGCCACGATGTGTGCGGTCGAACTGGCCACGGCGATGCCACGGGCCGGAGGACCCTACTACTTCACGAGCCGCGCGATGGGGCCGCTCGTCGGGACCGTCGTCGGGTTCGGCGCGTGGTTCGCGCTCATCTTCAAGGGGTCGTTCGCCCTCGTCGGCCTCGGCTGGTACGTCACCGAGTTCCTGGCCGTCCCCGTCCTCGGCGTCGCGGTCGGGGGCGGCCTCCTGCTGGTGCTCGTCAACTGGATCGGCGCCGAGAAGAGCGGCCACCTCCAGAACGTCATCGTGGTCGGCCTCATCGGCATCCTCGCTGTCTTCGCCGGTGGCGGGATCTTCGCCGCCGACACCTCACTGTGGACGCCGTTCGTCACGACCGGCGTCGAGGGCGTGGTGACGACGACCGGCCTCGTGTTCATCTCGTATCTGGGCATCGTCAAGGCGACGGCCGTCGCCGAGGAGGTCGAAGACCCCGGGACGACACTCCCCCGGGCGCTGTTCGGCGCCGTGATCTTCGTCACGATCCTCTACGTCGGCGTGATGCTGATCGTCACCGGCGTGATGTCGATCGAGGACATCGCGGCGAGCACCGCCCCGGTGGCCCACGCCGGCGGGCTCTTCCTCGGCGTCCTCGGCGGTGCCGCGATCGCGATCGCGGGCATCCTCGCCACCACCTCGACGGCCAACGCGGCGATCCTCTCCTCGTCGCGGTTCCCCTTCGCGATGTCCCGCGACGGGCTCGTCACGCCGAAGCTCCGCCACTCCTCTCCCCGGTTCGGCACGCCGGCGCGGTCGATCTGGCTGACCGGGGGCGTGATGGTCGCGCTCGTGTTCCTGTTCGACGTCGAGGGGCTGGCGAAGCTCGGCGGGACGTTCGGCATCCTCGTGTTCGCGCTCCTCAACGTCACGGTCGTCCTGCTGCGGAGCGCCCAGCCGGAGTGGTACGACCCGTCCTACCGGGTCCCCCTCTCGCCGTGGGTGCCCCTCGCCGGTGCGGCCGCGGCGCTCCTGTTGATCCCGTTCATGGGCCTGCTCTCGCAGCTCAGCGCCATCCTGTTCGTCCTGCTCGGCATCGGCTGGTACTACGTCCAGACCCGGACCGGCGAACCCGTGAAACCGGAGTACGACCTCCGGGACCAGCTGCTCGGCGCCCAGTACCGCCGCTCCATCGCGGAGAAGGAGTCACAGGTCGGCTCCCTGACGACGGGAGGGCCGCACATCGTGGTCGAGACGGTCGAGGGCGAGGCGAACCCGCACCTCCTGACCCTGATGGGGGCGTTCGCCGACCGCTTCGACGCCGACCTGGACGTCCTCACCATCACGGGGGTCCCCCGGCACCTCCCGCTCGCCGAAGCCGACCACGACGTCGACGCCGACTGGATGGAGACGATCGAACGGGACCTCGACCTGGAGGATCACGCCGTCGTCTTCGACCACGTCCGCACGCACGGCGACCGCACCGACGCGCTCCTCCAGAGCGTCAACGAGCGGACGGAGCTCGTGGTGGTGGACTGGCACGACCCCATCCGGAAGCGCCACCTCCAGGAGAGCCACGTCGACGAGATCCTGCGGTCGGAATTCCCGGTCAGGTTGGCCGTCCTGAAACACCGGGGGACCGGGGACATCGAGGACATCGTCGTCGCGACCGAGACCGGCCCCTACGACCGCGCGGAGGTCGAACTGGCCGACGCAATCGCGGCGATCACGGGGGCAACCCTCACG
>SLIW01000411.1 GCA_007135435.1 Natronomonas sp. | reverse complement strand
GCCGACGCGCCTCGAGAACGCCGCGCTCCTCTCGCTCGGCGGGGCGGGCTACGGCGCGCTCATGTTCGTCTGGTTCGCCCTGGCCGCGTACCTGGGACCCGTCATCGCCGACCTCGGGTTGACGTCGACCGAGGCGGGGGTGCTGGTCGGGGCCATCCCCCTGATGTACATCCCGCTCGGGCTGGCCAGCGGCCTGGTCATCGACCGCCTCGGCGCGCGCGTCGGCATCGCTGTCGGGGTCGCGCTCGCGGGGCTCGGCCAGCTCGGCCGGGCGTTCGCCCCGGAGTTCGCCTCGATGCTCGCCCTCACGCTCGTGATGGGCGTCGGCGCGACCGGCCTCACCTTCGGCCTGCCGAAGCTCGCCGCCGAGCTCTACCCCACTGACCGGGTGGGGCAGGCGGCCTCGGTCTACCTGATCGGCTCGTACGCCGGGACCGCGACGGCGTTCGCCCTCGGCCGACCGCTGGTCGGCCCGGCGCTGGGCGGCTGGCGACCGCTGTTCGTCGCCAGCGGCCTCGCGACCCTGGCCATCGCCGGCCTCTGGACCCTCGTCGCCTGGCGCGTCCCCGCCGGGACCCACGAGACCGACGACGACGGCGCCTTCACCCGGGGCTCGCTCACCGCCGACCTCCGGGCCGTCCTCGGCCACCGGGACCTCCGCCTGCTCGTGCTCCTCGGGACGATGTACCTCTTCGTCCTCCACGGCGTCCAGGGCTGGCTCGTCACGATCCTCGAGACGCGGGGGATCGATGCGGGGCTCGCGGGGACGGCGACGAGCCTGGTCGTCGTCGGGCAGGCGGCGGCCGTCCTCGTCGTGCCCGCGGTCGCCGAGCGGTACGGACGGACCCGCGAGGCGCTCGTGGCGTGTGGCGCCCTCGCGTTCGTCGGCGTCCTCGGGCTGGTGGTGGAGACGGTCGTCGTCCCGTTCGTGATCGCGGCCGTCCTGCTGGTCGGGTTCGGGATGGGTGGCCTCGCGCCGCTGATCCGCGCCATCCCCGTCGACCTCGACGGCATCGGCCCCGCGCTCACCGGGACGGCGGTCGGCCTCGTCTTCGCCGTCGGCGAGGTCGGCGGCTTCCTCGGGCCGGTGCTCATCGGCGCGCTCCGGGACGCCACCGGCTCGTTCGCGCCGGGTCTGCTGGCGTGTGCGCTCGGGGCGATCGTCGCGGCCGGCGCCGGGGCGGCCATCTCGGAACTGGACTAACTGATCGACCGCGTGCGCGGGAATCGAGCCCGCTTGCAAACGGATCACGGTCGTGACCATCGGAGGTCGGGCGGTCGGGGCTGACAGCTCCGCTCCCGGACGGACGAACGGCTCAGGGTCGGACGAACGGCTCAGGGTCGGACGAACGGCTCCCGTTCAGACGACCCGGTTGGCGTACTCTTCGCCGGCCGCCCGTCGGCGGACGTTCTCGCGGACGAGGGCCGCGATCCGGCGGTAGTAGTCCTCCGACATGGCGGCGACGTGTGGCGTCACGATGACGTCGTCCATCTCCCACAGCGGCGACGACTCGGGGAGCGGTTCGGTCTCGAAGACGTCGAGGGCGGCCCCGGCGAGGTCGCCGCGCTCCAGGGCGTCGACCAGCGCCGCCTCGTCGACCACCGGCCCGCGGGCGACGTTGATCAGGACGGCGTCTTCACGCATCGCCGACAGCTCCGGCTCGCCGATCAGTTTCTCGGTGTCGTCGGTCAGCGGGACCGCGAGCACCACGAACCTGGCGTCGGCGATCGCCTCCCGCAGTGCGGACGAGGGGTGGACCTCGTCGACGCCGTCGACAGGCGTGGGCGTCCGCTTGACGCCCGATACGCGCATCCCCAGCGCGTCGGCCCTGGAGGCGACCCCCTGGCCCAGCGTCCCGAGGCCGACGACGCAGACCGAGGTCCCCCGGAGCGAGAACGGCTCGTCCCAGGGCGGTCGGCGCCACTCGCTGTGCTCCTGGGACGAGCGATAGCGGTGGAGGCGGCGGGCGAACGACAGCATGTAGCCGGCGACGGTCTCGCCGACCAGGTCGCCGTGGATCCCGGTGCTGTTCGTCAGCGCGATCCCGCGCTCGCGGAACGTCTCGAGCGGGAACCGGTCGACGCCCGCCTGGATCGAGTGGACCCACTCGAGGTCGGCCTCGAGGAAGGCGTCGTCGTAGGCGAACGTCACCAGCGCCGTACAGTCGTCGACCTCGGCCGTCGAGACGACCCGGACGTCGAGGTCGACCTCGAGGTCGAGGTCGTCGTCCACCAGGGCGTCACGGAGGCGTTCGGCGGGGAAGACGGCGGCGACGGAGTCGTGGATACCGAGCGGTGAGGACATCGTGTGTGTCGCGAACCCGGCCGATCAGCCGTAGATGAGCTTCGTCGCGATCCGATCGAGCCGGTCCTTCACGCGTGCGGCGAGGACCTCGTGACGCACCACGGCGGTGATCTCGTCCTCGTCGAGCTCGATCCGCTCGCCGTCGAAGGGGTTCCTGCCGCGGGACTCGGTGCCCTCGCTACCGTCGTCGACGCTCTCGACCGCGTCCATGACGGTCGTGACGCTGCACCGACCGCAGGCCTCCGTTTTCTTTCCACCCATGGGAGTCTCCTGCACGACGTAGGAGGAGCGGCCGGTTAAACTTTGCCTGGGAGTGGTTCCGACGACACACACGCCCGATAACCAACGACGGGCCCATCGCTCGGTGGCCATCGGGTTCGTCGCGGGGTGGCAAGGCGGGTTCGTCGCGAGGTAGCCATCGGGATCATTGTGGGGTGGCCATCTGACCCATTGCGGGGTGGAGATCGACGCCTGCAACGGGGCGTGAGCTAGACGCCCGGTTCCAACGCACCGACAACCGCACCACCATACGAACGATTACGTCGTTCCCGACCGTCTGGGCCCCATGTACGACGTCGTCGTGATCGGTGCTCGCTGTGCCGGGTCGTCGACCGCGATGCTCCTCGCCCAGCGGGGGTACTCGGTCCTGGCCGTCGACCGGGCGACGTTCCCCAGCGATACGGTGTCCACACACATCGTCAAACGGCCGGGCGTGCGGCAGCTCTAGGCGTGGGGGCTGCTGGAGGACGTCCTCGCGACCGGCAGTCCGCCGATTCCCCGGGTCGTGGTCGACGTCGGCGACTTCCCGCTCTCGGGGAGGGCACCGCCGGCCGATGGCGTGCCCATGGTCGCGCCACGGCGCACGGTGCTCGACGAACTCCTCGTCGAGGCGGCCGAGGCGGCCGGCGCGGAGGTGCGCGAGGGGTTCGCGGTCCGATCGCTCCTCGAGGAGGACGGTCGGGTCGTCGGGATCGAGGGCCAGCAGAAGGGTGGCACTCGAGAGACCATCCGGGCCCGCGTCGTCGTCGGTGCCGACGGGAAGAACTCCCTCGTGGCACGGACCGTCGACGCACCGACCTACGACGACGTGGCTCCGCTGGCGTTCTACTACTACACCTACTGGCGAGACCTCCCGGTCGACGCCCTCGAGACGTACTGGCGTCACCAACGGTTCGTGCTGGGCATCCCGACGAACGACGACCTGACCTGTCTCGTCGTCGGCCGGCCGATCGCGGACCTCCGGTCGTTCAGCGCCGACGTCGAGCGGAACTACCACGACTCCCTGGCCCCCGCGCCACACCTCCAGGACGCCGTGCGTGACCGCCAGCCCGTCGAACGGTTCGTGGGAACCGCGGTCCCCAACTACTTCCGTCGGCCATACGGACCGGGATGGGCCCTCGTGGGCGACGCCGGGCTGTGTATGGACCCGCTGTTCGGCCACGGCATCTCCGACGCCTTCTGCGACGCCGAGCTGCTGGCCGACGCCATCGACGCCGGCCTCGAGGGTGAGACGCCCCTCCAGGAGGCCCTCCAGGGGTACGAGGCCGCCCGAAATGATCGGAAGGCGGACGACTACGAGCACAACTGCAAACTGGCCCGCATGGAGGGCTGGGATACGCCTCCGTTCCCGCAGTTGCGAGCGGCGCTGCGGGACAACCCCGACGAGGCCGACCGCTGGGCCGGGACGATCGCGCTGTCCGTCGACCGGGACGACTTCTACGCCTCCAGCTACGTCAGGGAGGCCATGGCCGTCCAGGAGTAACCAAGCCTCCTGTAGCCAGCCCCCGGATTCCCGCCCGGGGAAACCGATGGGTCGGATGCTCCCCCGGCGGGGGCGAAGTATTTATCGGGATGGTGCCATCCGTTCAACTATGAGGCGTCGCGCGCCGGTAGAACCGATCACCCCGGACGAGTCGAACGTCACGGACCGGCCGAGGAGCCTGCGGGGGGCCGACGATGAGTGAGGTCGAGACGGGCACCGGCGTCTCCGAGGCGGATCACGACGCCGACGGCGACGCCGACACCGATGCCGACGACGAGGAGGTGGACCCCTTCGACGAACTGCCCTCCTGGGAGGACGAGTACCTGGAGACGCTCGCCCGCCGGCTGATGTACAACTACGACCTCGAGAAGGACTTCCGGGTCGAGGGTCACGGCGAGCGGTTCCCTCTCTACGGGCGCATGGAACTGACAAGCCAGAAGCACTTCCTGCACCCGTCGCTGTCGTTCGCCCACCACGTCTCCCACGAGCACCTCTTCGTCCGGCGGGTCGACCGCGTCGGGACGGCCGACCTCGAGCGGCTGGTCGAGGTCGGCCACGCCCTGGCCGACGAGTGGATCGAGGCGAACGAGGATCACTACTGCACGGAGTTCACCTTCGGGATCGTCGCGTCGGCGATCGACGACGACGTCCGGGCGATGGTCGCGGGGCTCGACGAGCGGACGCTCCTGAAGCTCGGCTACTACGGCCACTACGAGGTCAACCTCGTGGTCGTGGCCCCCGAGGCGCGCGACATCGTCGCCAACGAGGCCGCCGACGTCGAGCAGGCGTTCCGGACCTGGGACGAGATCGAACGCACCGAGCCGGGGCTGCTCCAGCTCATCTCGCGGCGGCTGCAGCTCTGATCGTGCGAACCCCTCGCACGGACGAACCCCTCTCTGGACGTCTCTCTAGACATCTAGAGGGATCTCTCGGGATTCTAGACGTCTAGAGGCTCCTCCCGGGGGAGGAGCCGTCGAGCGAAGGCGCGGACCAGTCGTCCGATCCGAGTGGCGCCTTCGACAGTCCGTCCTGCCCGTCCCGATCAGCTCCCGCCTCGAACCGAGGGGGGCGCAGGCTCACCGCCGCGCCTCGGCGCCACGCCGGTGGCCGAAGCACGACCGGGAGTCCAGTTGCTGACGGATAGCCACGAAAAAACGCCGCGAGACCGCGGAAACGCAGTCCGAACCGCGATCGGACCGGTTCAGTCGTCGCCCGCTCCGGGTTCGCCGCCGTCGGCGACCGCGGGCTCCTCGCCGATGCGACCGACCTCCTTCAGGTTGCCGTAGCCCATCCACACCAGCGTCAGCGCGAGCGCGACGAGGACGAGCCCGATGGCCGCCTGGAACACCCCGGAGATCACCCCCAGCGTCGTCGGCGCCGGGTCCGTCGTGATCCCCAGGACGGTCCCGCCGATGATCTGGTACAAGGTGAGCCAGAGCAGGCCGGCGACGGTGATGGTCACCATCAGCGCCATCGGCACGCCCGTGGAGACGAGCTGCTTGGTGTCGTCCCAGTTAGCGAGCCAGACCGTGACCGTGAGCAGCGCCATCGCGGCGAGCAGCTGGTTGGACCCGCCGAACAGGGTCCAGAGGTCCTCCCACCGGCCGGAGCCGAGCAGGAAGAACGCAACGATCACGATGACCGACGTGTTGACGTAGCGGTTGGCGCCGTACTCCTGGACGGACGTCTCCGGGGTCCCGATGACCTCCTCGATCATGTAGCGGCCGATGCGGCAGGCGGTGTCCATGCTGGTCAGCAGGAACGCCGAGAGCACCAGCGCCATGAACACCTCGCCGACGGCGAACGGGATGCCGAGGGCGGTCAGGATCGCCCCACCGCCGAGGGCGAAGTTGGGCAGCGCCAGGCCGATGCCGCCGGCGGCCGCCGGGATGGCGACGACCGCGACCGCACACAGCGCCACCGCCGCGAGCAGCCCCTCGCCGAGCATCCCGCCGTAGCCGATGAGACGCGCGTCGGTCTCCTTGTCGAGTTGCTTGGCCGTCGTGCCCGAGGAGACGAGCGAGTGGAACCCACTGATGGTCCCGCAGGCGATCGTGATGAACAGCAGCGGGAACAGCGGCATCAACGGGAGTGCATCGGCGAACGGACCCGCCTGGCCGAAGAAGCCGTACCACGCCTGGGTCGCGATGTCGAACGAGATCGCCTGGCCCGTCTCGGGGTGGGTCGCGTTCATGCCGGTGATGAACGTCCCGACGATGACGGCCAGCAGCGCGCCACCGACCCCGCTGTAGAGCAGGAACGACGACAGGTAGTCACGCGGCTGGAGCAGCAGCCAGACCGGCAGGACGCTCGCCGCCCCGCCGTAGACCAGGATCGCGAGCACCCAGGCGCCGATGTTGGCGCTCCCGAGCAGCGCGGGGATGACCCCGGGGGCCGTCTCGCCGAAGCGGTCG
>SLIW01000092.1 GCA_007135435.1 Natronomonas sp. | reverse complement strand
TTCGTGCTGACGGGTGCCTCGGTCGCCGTCTTTCTGTCGATCAATACCCTCGCCGCGGCACTCGGCCTCGTGGCGATCGGCTTCTACAGCGTCGTCTACACGCTCGTCCTGAAACCCAACACCGTCCAGAACACCGTCATCGGCGGCTTCGCCGGTGCGCTTCCCGCACTGATCGGCTGGGCCGCGGTCACCAACGAGATCGGCCTCCCGGCGCTCGCGCTGGCCGGACTCATCTTCCTCTGGACGCCCGCCCACTTCTACAACCTGGCGCTTGCCTACCGCGACGACTACGCCCGTGGTGGGTTCCCCATGATGCCGGTCGTCCGCGGCGAGACCGAGACCAGGAAGCACATCCTCCTGTACCTCGGGGCGACGCTCCTGGGCGCGGCCGGCCTGACGGCGCTGTCCGACCTCGGCTGGCTGTACGCGAGCGTCACGGTCGCCCTCGGCGCGGTCTTCCTGTGGGCCGTGATCCGGCTGCACCACGAGCAGTCCGAACCCGCCGCGTTCCGGGCCTTCCACGCCTCGAACGCCTTCCTGGGCCTGGTGCTCGTGGCGGTCGTCGTCGACGCGCTCGCGTTCTGAGGCGCTGTCGTGTTGTCCGAAGGATCTCAGTAAGACAGCGTATCCACTCCGAAGGATCTCAGGTAGTCACACAGCGTATCCACTCATCGTAGATCGTGTCTGGGCTGTGTGAGCCACGGGAGAACGGGAGATCGAGGGTATGAACATCAGCGTATTGCGCGTTTACAGGACGTGTACTCATCATCCGTTCGTGATTTGATTGCCCCAGTACGGGTGCTGTCAATTGTGTCACTCACATAATAAAAAACCGGGCGCGTGTGAAAATGTCGTTCTTTGAAACAGGCTCGGAGTGTATATTGAACACATGTATGACCCGGTCCCGCTGCAGGTTTCCGCCACTGCATTCGTGATCGTTGCCCTGTTCGTACTGGTGCTGGCAGTGGTAACAGTCTGGCAGATGGTCCAGTTCGTCGACGCCTACGATAAACAGGCGCTCACCGTGTTCGGGGATTATCGCGGCTTGCTCGAACCGGGCCTCAACATCATCCCCCCGTTCGTCTCACGAACGTACCGGTTCGACATGCGTACCCAGACGATGGACGTGCCCCGCCAGGAGGCGATCACACGGGACAACTCTCCCGTGACAGCGGATGCCGTCGTCTATCTCCGTGTGATGGATGCGAAGCGGGCGTTCCTGGAGGTCGAAGATTACAAAACGGCGGTCTCGAACCTCGCCCAGACCACGCTCCGGGCAGTAATTGGCGACATGGAACTGGACGACACGCTGAACAAGCGTCAGGAGATCAACGCTCGCATCCGCAAGGACCTGGACGAACCCACCGACGAATGGGGGATCCGCGTCGAGTCAGTCGAGGTTCGAGAGGTCAACCCCAGCCAGGAGGTGCAGCAGGCGATGGAACAGCAAACCGGCGCGGAGCGGAGACGCCGGGCCACGATCCTCGAAGCACAGGGGGAACGCCGGAGTGCAGTCGAGAAAGCCGAAGGAGACAAGCAGTCGAACATCATCCGCGCACAGGGTGAAAAACAGAGCCAGATCCTCGAGGCCCAGGGCGACGCGATCTCGACGGTGCTGCGCGCGAAGTCCGCCGAGTCGATGGGCGAGCGGGCCATCATCGAGCGGGGGATGGAGACCCTCGAGGAGATCGGCCAGGGCGAGTCGACGACGTTCGTCCTCCCGCAGGAGCTCACGTCGCTCCTGGCCCGGTACGGCAAGCACCTCACCGGGAGCGACGTGGCAACCAACGGACACCAGCTAGACAGTCTACAATTCGACGCCGAGACGCGCGAACTCATCGGACTCGATGACATCAAGGAAATTCTCGGCGAAATTGATCAGGCCGCTGAGATGGACGTCGAGGAGCTAGAGCAACAGGCCAAGGCGGTCAAGGACGGGATCTCGAACTCCGAGGGTGCCGACCACGCCGGTGACGGAGCATGACTTCTGGAAATCGGTGCTCCAGCGCGAGAACGGGACGATCCATCCGAGATCGGGTGGATTCGGGAACGAGTGAAGCGATACGGTGGATCGGTCGCGGACGTCCGTCGTGAATCAGGGCACGACGTCCATCGAGTATTAGCGGACGACGTCCGTCGCGTCGACGAGGTCGAAGGTGATGAGGAACGCGAAGGCGAGCCCCGCCACCAGGAGGCCGGTGGCGAGCGCGTGAGCCGTCCCGAGGTCCTGCCGCTTCGCGGCCCCGTAGCTGCCCACGAAGATGGCGACGATGAGCAGGACGAACACGCCGATCATGGCGGCCCCGCCGACGACCCCCTCGAGGGGTCCGAGGCTCGCGAGGGCGACGACGAGGAGCACGACAGCGAGCGCGGAGGTCGCCTTGACCACGGTTCCCGAGGACGCGGTCTCGTCGAAGCGGTGGAGCGCCGCCCGGTAGCCGGCGTCGTCTCCCCCGTGGCCGTGGTCGTCGCCGTGGCCGTGCTCCCCATGGACGTCCATCCGCGTGGCGCCGACCATCACGGCGATGAACGCCGCGGCGACCAGCACCGTCCCGACGAGCGTGAGTGCACTCATTGCCTTGTCCGTTGTGGTCAGTGCGAGCCTATATATTCTTGCTGTTGTCCGGTCGTGGCTCGGTGTCGTGCGGTGATGGTTCGCTGCTGAGCGGTCGCTGAACCACCGCGACGCGGACACGGGGACGCCGCGGCGCCCTCCCGGGCTGTCGGTCCGTTTCACGTCGAGCCACGGCGGCTCCATCACGGTGCCGTATACGGGTTAGCTGGCTGTTCAACTACGAAAAGCATAAGTGGATTTCGCATCCAGGAACTAGCATCAGGACCACCATGCTGGACCCTTTCGCGCTGTCGCATCAGGTACCGGAGGACTGGCGGGCACAGGCGGAGGTCTTCAACGAGCTGTTCTTCGTCTTCCTCGCCATCGGGAC
Organism: Natronomonas sp.; assembly: GCA_007135435.1. Classification (GTDB taxonomy): domain Archaea; phylum Halobacteriota; class Halobacteria; order Halobacteriales; family Haloarculaceae; genus Natronomonas. The sequence continues at coordinate 3,539 of SLIW01000092.1, read as the reverse complement.
CATCGTCGGCGTGGTGGTCGTCGCGTACACGCTGTATCACGCCTACAAGAGCCGCGACACCGGCGAGTCGCCGGAGGGCTTCGAGCCGCCGGTCGTCGGCGAGCTCCCGGTCGGTCAGGAGGGTGGCAAGAGCAACAAGCTCTTCCTGTCGTTCGGCATCAGCGCGATCCTCGTGATCAGCCTCGTCGTCTACTCCTACGGACTGCTGCTCTACGTCGAGGAGGGCCCGAGCACCGACATCGAGGGCGAGGAGGAACTGGAGGTGGAGGTGATCGGCATCCAGTTCGGCTGGGAGTTCATCTACCACGACGACGACGTCCCCGAGGAGGACCAGGCGACCGCCTTCAACACGCTCAGGGTGCCACAGGGGACGGTGATACAGTTATCGGTGACGTCGGCGGACGTCTGGCACAACTTCGGGGTGCCCGAGCTCCGCATCAAGGCCGACTCCATCCCCGGCCAGCACGCGCACACCTGGTTCATCGCCGAGGAGACGGGGACCTACGAGGCCCACTGCTACGAGCTCTGCGGCAGCGGTCACTCCTACATGGACGCCGAGATCGTCGTGATGGAGGAAGACGAGTGGCAGGAGTGGTACGACGAGCAGACGGCACCCGACGAGGAAGACGAGAACGATGCGGACGAGAACGATGCGGACGAGAACGATGCGGACGATGACGAGAACGCCGAGGAGAACGAGAACGATGGGGAGAACGAGGGAGACGACGAGGAGACGAACGATCGAATCGCAGGCCCGGCGGTCGCTACCACCGCCGCCGCAGGGGTGATGGGCTGATGGCCGAACTCCCGCCCACGTGGTCGGTCCGCCGCTGGCTGGTCACGACGAACCACAAGGACGTCGGCATCCTCTACCTGCTCACCGCGATCTTCTTCATGATCTTCGGCGGGATGCTGGCGCTGATGGTCCGCCTGGAGCTCCTGGAGCCCGCCTCGACGGTCATGTCGGAGCTCGCCTACAACGAGGCGGTGACGGCCCACGGCCTCGTCATGGTCTTCTGGTTCCTCTCGCCGTTCGCGTTCGGCTTCGCGAACTACATCGTGCCGCTGCAGATCGGCGCCGAGGACCTCGCGTTCCCGCGGCTCAACGCCCTGTCGTACTGGTTGTACCTGTTCTCGGGCGTGCTCCTGGGCGTGTCGTTCTTCCAGGGCGGCACGATGGACGCCGGCTGGACGCTCTACGCGCCGCTGAACATCCCGGCGTACACGCCGAGCGTCGGCTCGACCGGCGCCGTGCTGGCGCTGGCGATGTTCGTCGTGGCCGTGACGGCCTCGACGGTGAACTTCCTGACGACCATCCACCACTCCCGCGCGGAGGGGATGGGCCTCATGGACATGCCGATGTTCACCTGGTCCATCCTGGCGACGGTCTGGATGATGCTGTTCGCGTTCGCGTGCCTGCTGGCGACCGGGCTCATCCTCGCCTCCGACCGGATCCTCGGGAGCGTCTACTTCGAGGCGGTCGAGGGCGGCTCGCTGCTGTGGGGCCACCTCTTCTGGTTCTTCGGCCACCCGGAGGTCTACATCGTCTTCTTCCCGGCGCTGGGCGTGATGCTCGAGCTCTTCCAGACGTTCTCGGGCAACCGCCTCGTGGGGCGCAAGTGGGTCATCATCGCCATCGTGCTCATCTCCGTTCAGTCGTTCCTCGTGTGGATGCACCACATGTTCCTGACGACGATCAACCTGGAGATCAAGACGCTGATGATGGCGACGACCATCGGCATCTCGCTCCCGTTCGACCTGCTGGTCTTCGCGCTCATCTACACGCTCATCAAGGGCAGGGTGCAGTTCACCACCCCGTTCCTGTTCGCCTTCGGGGCGCTGTTGCTGTTCATCCTCGGGGGGATCACCGGCGTCTTCCTGGGCGCCGTCGTGCTCGACTACGAGTTCCGCGGCACCTACTGGGTCGTCGCGCACTTCCACTACGTGATGTTCGGGGGCGCGACCGCGCTGTTCGGCGCCGCCTACTACTGGTTCCCGAAGATCACGGGCAAGATGTACGACGAGTTCCTCGGGAAGATCCACTTCGTCGTCTTCTTCATCGGGTTCAACCTGCTGTACTTCTCGATGTTCATGGCGTGGGAGACCCCCCGCCGCGTCTTCGCCTACCAGCAGGACTTCGTCCAGATCCACCAGGTCGGCACCGTCGGCGGGTTCATCCTCGGGGCCTCGTTCCTCATCATGTTCTACAACCTGGGGAAGAGCTACCTGTGGGGCCCCGAGGCGGGCGACAACCCCTGGGCGTTCGCGCGGACGGCGGAGTGGGCGCTCCCCTCGCCGCCGCCGCTGGAGAACTGGGAGGGACGGCCCTCCTACGCGTCGGGGCGGCTGGAGTTCGTCGACGCGGGCCACGGGCACGCCACCGCTGACGGCGGCCAGGCGGCCGCCGACGGGGGCCACGCCCACGAGGGCAACGAGGCCAGCGACTACGTCCTCGGCGACAAGCCCCACTCCCACGCGAGCATCTGGCCCTTCGCGCTCAGCGTCGCGACGTTCACCTGGCTGCTCGGCATGTCGGGCATCCGCGGGGCGATGGACGTCAGCGCCGGCGACGCGATCACGCAGATCTCCGTGTCGGTCGTCAGCCCGTTCTACCCCACGCTGGCGCTCCTCGGGGTGGTCGGCATGCTCTACGCCGGCGTGCAGTGGGGCCTCGAGGACTTCTTCGCCCCACCGGCGAAGATCGCCAGCCGCTGGCCGTTCGACCACGTCGAGAAGAACAAGCTCGGGATGTGGTTCTTCCTGGCCTCCGACGTCATCGTCTTCGGGGCGTTCATCTCCGCGGCCGTCTTCATCCGCTACCACGCCGGCTGGATGACCTGGGAGCCCATCCCCGACTCCATCTTCGGGCTGGTCAACACGTTCGTGCTGTTGACCTCGTCGTTCACGGTCATCCTGGCGCTGGTGTACGCCCGCCGTGGGAACACGAAGGGTCTGATGGCCGGCCTCGGGGCGACGATGCTGCTGGCGCTGACCTTCATGCTCGTCAAGGCGTTCGAGTGGTGGGAGAAGATCTACGTCGACGGCGTCTACCTGTGGGCGGCGCCCGAGCCCTACAGCGCGGTCCAGGCGTCGGTCTACTTCGTGACCACCGGCCTGCACGCCATCCACGTCCTGATCGGCGTGTTCATCGCCGCGTTCCTCATCTACCGCGCGAAGCAGGGCCACTACCTGACCGACGAGCGCCCGGTGGAGTACTTCGGCCTCTACTGGCACTTCGTCGACATCGTCTGGGTGTTCCTCTTCCCCCTCTTCTACCTCTTCTGAGGACCGCCCGGCCGCCGTCCCTGAGACCGCGGACGCCGCGTTCTGGGGGTCGGCGCGCCGTCTCTCGTGACGCCCCGCCGTCTCTCGTGTCGACCCACCGACTACCTAACTCTTGAGGCACAGGGCTTACTCTGCGTACGGCCGAACGTCTACCCGTCCGTCGGCTGCTCGAACGCGGCCGGACGGCCGCATCGGCGGCGACGACGTGGTCGGTTCCGCCGGCGGACAGGCGGAGGGCAACGTCGACCGAGGAG
>SLIW01000273.1 GCA_007135435.1 Natronomonas sp. | reverse complement strand
TCGGGCTGGTCGGCGCGCAGCCCGGGTGGTACGGCGCGGCGGCGGGTCCATCGATGCTCGTCGAGTCACTGACCTCGGCCATGGCGTTCGTCGTGATCACCATCGCCGCGTTCCGCTACGCCTACGACTGGCATGACATCATCGGCGACGACATTTTCGTCGACCTCACCAAGGTCCTGGGGCTGCTCACCCTCGCCACCATCTGGTTCGTCGTCCACGACGTTCTGACCGGAATCTACCTCGCACCGGCACACGTCGGTGAGCTCACCCAGACCGTCCTCGTGTTGCCGTTCTTCTGGCTGGCGGTCGCGGGGCTGGTCCTGTCGCTCCTCTACTTCGGTGCCCAGATCACCTGGCCCGACACCTTCTTTAGCATCCCTGGACTGGTGGTGGCCTCGTTCGTCGTCGCGGTCTCCATCCTGAACAAGAAGGTGATGTTCATCGTCGAGGGGTTGATGCACCCATCGTTCCCGCCGCTGTCGAACCTCTACCCCACCGGGACGTACTTCCCCAGCTGGGTGGAGTGGTCCCTCGTGCTCGGCTCCATCGTCGTGGTGGGCCTCGGCTTCGTCGTGATCTCGAAGATCATCCCGATGGTCGATCTGGAGGTCGGACCGACCGCCAACCGCCAGGCCAGTGCGGCGAGCGGCCCCACCGATCCCAGCACCCGCCGAGCTGACGAAGGGCCAGTGGAGTCCAGAACCGGCACTGAAAATGTGTCCGACCCCGACGGCGAGCGCGACACCGGGGAGGTGAACCACCCATGACGCACGCCCTCGAACACATCGGAATCGTCGTCATCTTCGGCATCGTGATGCTACCGGTGTACCTCATGTTCGCCGGCTGGCTGGTCGGGAAGCCGCGGGACTTCCGGACGGTCGGGATGACCGTCGGGTACATGCTGGTGTTCACCGTCGCCATCGTCGGCGCGCTGGCCGTCGTCGGAGGGGTGATAGCGGTGATTATCTCGCTCTGAAGCGCCTGCCCGCGTCGCCCGCCTCCGCGTCCACGAACGTCCGTTCGACCGACCTCGACAGGCTCGAGCCGATCCCCCACTGCCCGCTCCACGTATATGACCCGCGAGAACCGCTCGACCGACGACGAACTAACGCTGCACCTGACACTGTCGATCGCCTCCCCTGACGACGTTCCCGGCGTGCTCGAGTGCCTCACGGCGTCCGGGGCGTCGGTCGTGTCGATGCGGACCCACGACGTCGATGACGACAGGGTGGTGAAGGTGGAACTTCGGTCACTGACCGACCGTCAGCTCCGGACCCTCGAGCGTGCCTACGAGAAGGGGTACTACGAGACCCCCCGAGGGGCCGACCTGGGCGATCTCGCCGCCGAACTCGACGTGTCACGCTCGGCCGTCTCTCAACGGCTCAACGCCGCCGAGACGAAGCTCGTCTCGGCCATCCTCGAGGGCCGCACGGATCGGGCCGACTGAGCCGCTTCCAGAGGACACCGAGCGTGGCTCCATGAAGTCCGGAGAAGAGACATCCCCCAGCGACGACCTGTTGGCCATATTCCCAGGTAAGCGCGTTCGACGGTAGTATTCAGACGGGAACGGGCACAGGTTCGACGCGACAGTCTCGGGCTATCGGCTGGTGAGACCCGACCCAGAGAACGGCTGTTGTCCGCGGCCGCCAGGGGGCCATCGCCGTGCTTCGCACGAGCCGACCGGGTGGTCGGGAGTGTGCGAACAGGTGGGAAAGCGTGTCGGATAGAACTGTCGGAGGCTGGTCGAATTACCCTCGGTCATGACTTAAACCGTTCCATATTGACGGGAGACGCTCATGCTGGCGGGTGCCGAACGGTGAGCCATGAAGTCGACGCAAGCTGACGATCAACAGCGTACCCCCGGATTCAACTCCCCTGATGATCTGCTCCGCGCGTTCGCCGACCAGGACGTCCGGCGGCTGTTCTACGAAACCGAAACACCGAAGACGGTCCCACAGTTGGTCGCGGAGTCAGGCATACCGAGGTCCACGGCCTATCGGAAGATAGAGCTGCTCGAAGACGGCGGACTCGTCGTTACAGCTGAGGAGACCGGCACCGATGACAGGTCGCCGACGGAATATCGGAGAGCCGTCGACGAGATCGTCATCCGAATCCGGAACGAGATGGCGATCGAGTATATGGGCTACCAGGACGAACAGGTCGTCGGCGCTGACGCGTCGAAGTGACTGGGGAGGGTCGCCGACCCGTCCGATCAGACGACGCACACAGATGGAAAAGCAGGGACCTTCTCGGCATGGGCATCGTCGATGGGTGGGATCTCGGACAGCGAAAGCGGAATCGTGAGAGGGTTCTGGAGGGCACGCACACCAGCGAGAGCTGGCAGACTACCGAAGCGGTGATCTGTCTCGGGTGGCATACTGATACGACCTGTCGCACGCGTACTCATCCGGCTCGACGCGCATTCCACTCAACCCGGCCGAAATCGTCGTCCCCGATTCCGACCTCGCGGTTTCCACCGATAAACCACTGTAGTATTAAGTGGTGCGGTCATCGTCCCTCGAGTCCATGAGCTTGAACGAGATTCGAAATGAAACCCGAGTCGAGCATTTCGCACGGGCTGGACGCCGAGGACGGGAGCCCCCGGCGGTTCGGCCTGGGATTCGTCGTCCTGGCTGGACTCGCTCTCGCCGTGCTCGTCGTCGTGTCCACACTCATGCTCGGGCTCGCACTCATCGGCGGGTCCTCCACTGGCATGGCCATCGTGTTCGTCGCGGTACTCGTCGGCTTCACCCTCGTCTACTTCGGGACGATCCGAGCCGTCGAATCCCGTGACCTCGCGTTGTGGGACACCCGGACCCCGGACGACGAGGTCCTGTCGTGGGAGGAGGACGAGGACGAGTAACGTGTTCGGCGACGATCGAGATGACGAGTGAGGGTGCGATGGCGACCCGAGCGTGCCCCCGACGATTGTCGCCGTTCGAGGCGATCTGCGCACCATTCCACACCGACACCGGTCCACGAGGCAACGTCGACGGGTGTTTCTCGTTCCGATCTGAAAACGGAACTCCCGGCGGTTCAGACTTCCGTGAACGTTCGTGGTTCGTCACCCGACCCGATCACGTACACTGTCCACGTTCCGTCCTTGGTCCCGCCCATCCCGGGACTGCCCGCCGGCATTCCTGGGAGGGCGATTCCAGCTATGTCCGGTCCGTCTTCCAGCAACCTACCGATGACGTCGACCGGAATATGCCCCTCGACGACGTACTCGTCCAGTTCGACCGTGTGACAGCTCTGCAGTCTTCTGTCGATCCCGCGTTCGTCCTTGACCGCGGCGAGATCGTCCCTGACGTCGACGTCAAACGGCGTCTCGAGATGACCCTCCAGGTATCGAGCGTACTCATCGCAGCAGTTACAGTTCGGTCCCTGGTACTGCGTTGCACTCGACGCTGGAATCGTCGTGTCCCGCTCCCACTCGTTGGTACCATCTCCGAGACACCCGGCGGTAGCGAGACCGATCGTACTCGCTCCAGCCGCCAACAGCGTCCGTCTCGTAAGCTCCGGCATGGTTATCACCGATAGTGGTACCCCGGTCATGTACCGGTACCGCAGATTCCCACCGGTCGGGACCCGTCCGATCGTCTGTGAACCAGCCGTCCCCGGACGAACGGGCGAACCGGTGTGACGCCGATCGGGGTCGTTCCCCCATCGCCTCGACCCGTGAATTTCGTCCGACGACGACCTAAACCCAGTGTCGAACATATTCGGCCGGGGTCCCACTGTGTGGGACTTGTCGGTACGACCCAACAGGGTCCCGTCCGACCGGGCGGATGACACCCCAGATGGTCACATCACTAAGATGGTCGCACCATCGACGGCACCGCCTGGAGGACCGACAGCCTCCGGCGTCGCCCGTGGACGGTTCGGCGGGCTGCCACTGCCGGGGTGGCTGGAGGTGACCTCATGAGTACGGAGGATATGACAGACACTGTAGACGAAGCGCTCGAAGACCGGCTCGACGAGTCGTGGGAAGCCGAGATGCGGGCGCTGCTCGACGAGACCGACTACGACACCGAACTCGGTCTCGAGATGGCGAAGGACGCCCAGCGGCTGATCGCGGGACAGATCTCGGAGGCGACGTTCCACGAGAAGTACACGGGCGCCGTGGTCGAGGAGTTCGGCGTCGACGACCGGCCGACGGCGCCCGCGGCCCGGTCCGACCCTGGCGCCGACGCCGACGATGACGGCGATAGCGTGGGCGATGGCCATGGCGATCAACCGGGCATCCTCGAGACGATGCTCGGTCGAGACGTCGCCGACGGCGACGGAGGGATGGTCACCAGCCTCTCGGAGATCGACCCCGACACGGACCAGACCCGTCGCGAGACGATGAAGAAGATGGGCGCGGCCGGCGCCGTCCTCGGCCTCGGCGCGTGGGGAACCAGTGAGGCGCTCCAGGGCGGTCCCGAAGAGCCGTCCGTCGGCACGGCCGCCGCACAGGCCGACGACGGCGACGGGATGCAGTACGGGATGGTAATCGACCTCGAGCGCTGCGACGGCTGTCTCCAGTGCGTCACGGCGTGCATCGACGAGAACCAGACGTCGGCCGGCGCGAACTGGATGTACGTCCTCGCCTATGAGGACGAGCACACGGAGTCGCAGAACTTCCTTGTGCGGCCGTGTCAGCACTGCACGAACGCCCCCTGCGAGAAGGTCTGTCCGGTCGAGGCCCGCCACACCCGCGACCGGGACGGCCTCGTGTTGACGAACTACGAGATCTGTATCGGCTGCCGCTACTGCCAGGTCGCGTGTCCCTACGGCGTCAACTACTTCCAGTGGGGCGAGCCGGACACGCCCTACGACGAGCTGCCCGGGTCCGAGAACGATCACGACGCGCTGAAGGAGCTCTCGGACGACGAGCGCCACGACCACCTCGTCGAGACCGGCGATCACATCCACGACGACCGCGGGCAGTGGAACGACATGCGACCACCCCAGGGGGTCATGGGCAAGTGCACGATGTGTCCGAGCCGACAGGACGGCCACCAGGGAGACGAGAAGGTGGGAACGGTCGCCTGCGCCGACGCCTGCGACCTCGCCGGCATGAGTTCCATCCACTTCGGCGACATGAACGACCCCGAGAGCCGGCCGCGCCAGTACCTCAGACAGCGCGTCGAGCGCGACCTCGACGACGACACCGACCTCGACACCGACGCGGACTGGAGCGAGTCGACGACGCCCTGGCGGAAGCTCTCGGCGTTCCGCCTGCTGGAGGAGCTCGGGACCGAACCGAACGTGGTCTACCTCGGCAACGAGCCGGGACCGAACGCCGAGCAGGTCGACGGGCCGGTCACCTACGACGCCATCGGCGTCCAGGACGACCGCAAGGACCACCTGGACGAGTTGACGGTCGGGGGAGGTGGTCTCTGATGGCGTCGAGTGGCCAGACCCCGACGGAAGCGGACATCGTGCGGCCACTGCAGCGGACGATGCGGACGTACTACCTCGTGTTCGCCGCGGCGGCGGTCGTCGCCCTCGTGTGGCTCGTCGGCTGGGCGATCCAGCTCGACCGCGGCCTCGCCGTCACGAACCTCGCCGACTGGGGCTCCGGCGGCGGCGTCACGTGGGGGCTGTACATCGGCGCGTTCATCTGGTGGGTCGGCATCGCCCACGGAGGGATCATCCTGTCGGCGGCGGTGCGGCTCTTCGGCATGAAGAAGTACCAGCCGGTCGCCCGGATCGCCGAGTTGCTGACCCTCGGCGCGCTCAGCATGGCCGGCCTCTACATCGTCCTGCACGTGGGCAGGCCGGACCGCATCGTCACGAGCGTCGTCGCGGCGTACCCGAACACGGTCCACTCCTCGCCGCTGGTGTGGGACGTCACGGTCATCACCCTCTACATGGTGATGACCGCGACCTACCTCGGCCTGACGTTGCGGTACGACGTGACGCGACTCCGGGACGACCTCCCGGACGCCCTCGAGCCGCTCTACCGGGTGATGACGCTCGGCTACAGCGAGACCGAGGACCGCATCGTCGAGCGGATGGTCTGGTGGCTGGCGCTCGGGATCATCGTCATGGCGCCGCTGCTGCTCCACGGCGGGGTCATCCCGTGGCTGTTCGCACTCCTCCCGTCGATGCCGGGGTGGTTCGGGGCGGTGCAGGGCCCGCAGTTCCTGACCATCGCGCTCACCTCGGCGGTCGCCGGCATCATCATCATCTCGTCGGTGCTTCGCCGCGGGTACGACTGGTACCACATCCTGACCGACGACATCATCCGTGGGCTCACCCTCTGGCTGGGCCTGTTCGCGCTGCTGTTCATCTGGCTGCAGCTCCAGCAGATCATCACGGGCGTCTACGCGCCGGCGATCGGGACCGGCGAGGTAACGGCGGCGAAGCTCTCGCACCCGGTCTACTGGTTCGCGATCGGCCTCGTGATCGTCGCGCTGGCGTACATTTTCGCCCAGGCGGTCGACGCGCGGTACTTCGGCGTGCGCCGGTCGATCGCCGCCAGCCTCCTCGTGCTCACGGGGACGCTCG
>SLIW01000086.1 GCA_007135435.1 Natronomonas sp. | reverse complement strand
GCCGGTAGAGCCGGCCGGGACGGTTCCGTGCCGGCCGGTAGAGCCGGCCGGGACGGTTCCGTGCCCCTGCCGAGGCGGGCCCCTGCCCCGCTGGTCGCCACGTCTGGACCGGTGGAGCCTTCCCGGGCCGGGCCGTGCGACCGGTATGGACGCGGTCCGGGAGGCGGCACACGCCCTCCGCGCGGAGGCCTCGGCCACGAACGAGCGCCGCCTGCTCGTCCTCGCCGGTGACCGCGAGGCGGGGTACGACGCGGCCGCAGCCGCCTGCGACGCGGCGGCCCTCGAGGCCGTCTCGCTCTCCGAGCGGGAGGTGGTCGGCGAACGGCTCGCGCCGGCTCGCGCCGACGAGCTGCTGGGGACGACCTGGCCGGGCGTCGTGGTCGACTGCCACGACGCCTGCCGACCGAACGCGATCGGTCGGGCCGCGGGCGCCGTCGACGGCGGTGGCCTCCTCGTCCTCGTGGTTCCGGACCTGTCGCGGTGGCCCGACGAGCGCGACGGCTTCGACGAGTCGCTCGCCGTCCCCCCGTTCGGGCTGGAGGACGTCGGCGGGCGCTTCCGGACGCGGCTCGTCCGGACGATCCAGGCGCATCCAGGGGTGGCAATCGTCGACGTGGACGAGGGAACGGTTCGTGACGACGGCCTGACTCACCCCGCGCCCCGCCTCCCACCCGAACCGATCGAGGTCCCCGCCGATCACACGTTCCCGATGACCGTCTACGAGGCGTGCCGCACGGCGGACCAGCGTGACGCGGTGCTGGCGTGTGAGACCCTCCGGACCGGGGGGCAGGCGGTGGTCCTGGAGGCCGACCGCGGTCGCGGGAAGTCCAGCGCTGCCGGACTCGCCACCGCGGCGCTCGCCGTGGAGGGCTGCGACGTGCTTGTGACCGCGCCGACATACCGCAACGCGGCGGAGCTGTTCGAGCGCGCCACAGCCACGCTAGCGTCGCTGGGCGCCCTCGTCGCCGATCGCCGGGACGGCGACCGGCGACCCGAACTCGAGGCCGTCGATGGCGGTCGGATCCGGTTCCGCCGGCCTCCGGAGGCCGTCGCGGAACGCGCGGACGTCCTCGTGGTCGACGAGGCGGCCGCGCTGCCGGTCCGCGTGCTCGAGGACCTCCTCGAGGCCGCCCCGAGCGCGTGCTTCGCGACGACCGTCCGCGGGTACGAGGGAGCCGGCCGGGGCTTCGACGTCCGCTTCCGGGCGCGCCTCGAGGCGCGGCGGACGGTCACGACGGTCGCCCTCGCCAATCCGATCCGCTACGCCGGCGCCGACCCGGTGGAGGTCTGGCTCTTCCGGGCGTTGCTGCTCGACGCACGACCTTCCGTCACCGACCTCGTGGAGGACGCAACGCCGGCGGACGCGACCTACGAGCGCCTCGACCCGGACGAACTTGTCGCCGACGAGAACCGGCTGCGGGAGGCGTTCGGCCTCCTGGTCGAGGCCCACTACCGGACCGAGCCGGACGACCTCGCCAGACTGCTCGACGCCCCGAACGTCGCCGTCCGCGCACTGACCGTCGACGATCGCGTGGTCTCGGTCGCGCTGCTGGCCCGGGAGGGGGGCCTCCCCGCCGAAACCCGGGAGGCGATGTACGAGGGCACGCGCGTCCGGGGGAACATGCTCCCGGACGTCCTGACGAGCCAGCTGCGCGACCCCGAGGCGGCGGTCCCGGTCGGCCTGCGGGTGATGCGCATCGCGACACACCACGCGGTCCGCTCGAGGGGTTTGGGGTCGCGACTGCTCGCCGAGATCGCGTCCGAGTCCGACGGGACGGACGTGGACTACCTCGGCGCCGGCTACGGGGCGACGCCGTCGCTGCTCTCGTTCTGGGCCGCGGCAGGCTACCGGACCGTCCACCTCTCGACGACCCGCAACGACACGAGCGGCGAGTACTCGGCGCTCATGCTCTGCCCGCTCTCGGACGCAGGCGAGGAGCTCGTCGACCGCCACGGCGCGTGGTTCCTCCGGCGGATCGCCGACGTCCTCGCCGACGCGCTCTCGGACGCCGACCCGGACGTGGTCCGTGCGGCGCTGGCGGCCGCTGGCGGGCCGGTCCGGCTGAACCTGTCGGACGCGGAGTGGCGCGTCGTCGCCGGCGCGGCGTACGGTCCCGGGCTCTACGACGTGGCACCGCGGCCGTTCCGCCGACTCGCGCTCCGGGCGCTCGTCGACGGCGCACTTCGCGACGGCGAGGAGGTCGACGCAGACGACGCAGACGACGCCGACGACGCCGAGCGCTTGCTCGTCGTCCGGGTCCTGCAGGCCCATCCATGGGGCGAGACGGCCGACGAGCTCGGCTACGTCTCGCGTCGCGAGTGCATGCGGACCCTCGGCGACGTCTACCGTCCGCTGGTGGCCCGATACGGGAACGAACTGGCCCGCGCCGAGGCGGCACGCTTCGGGGCCGACGATCCAACCGTGTGACCTTGCTCCCCGTCGATCCGCTCCTCGTCGCCGTCGTCGTGCTCCTCGCAGGCGTCGCCGCCAGCGTGATCCCGCTGGTCCCCGGCGGGCTCGTCTCGATGGGAGGCGTCGGGTACTACTGGTACGCGACGGGCGAACCCGGGACGGTTGCCCTGGTCGGGCTGCTCGCCCTCGGGGCGGTCACGGTGGTCCTGGACTGGCTGGGGAGCGCCCTGTCCGCCCGACTCGGCGGCGCGTCGCTTCGGACGACCGCCATCGCGGCCGTGGCCGCCATCGTCCTCCTGGTCTTCCTCGGTCCACTCGGTGCCCTCCTCGGCATCGCCGGGACGGTCTTCGCCCTCGAGTACTGGCGACACGGCGACGTCCGTCGGGGCGTCCGAACCGCCGGCTACGCCACGCTGGGCGTGCTGGCGTCGACAGCGATGCAGGTGCTGTTGACGGTGACCATCCTCGTGGCGTTCCTGCTGATCGTGCTGGTCTGAACGCCCGCACGATCGAGCGGACCGCAACGGCTGTGAGGACGGGGTGCCTATCGTGCCTATGGAGTGTTCGGAGGACGGCTGTGACGCCACCGCCGCCGTCCGGATCCACGTCCCGTGGGACGAGGACCGGAACGTCTGTGCCGCCCACGGCCGGGCGCTCGTCCAGCAGGACGGCGTCGTCGCGACGACGCTGGAGGACACCGACGCCGAGTGGCCGTGATGGGGGACGAATGGGGGACGGGGCGACGGCCACGGTGTGGCCCACAGGGAGGTCGTGAGGCTGTCCACGGCGAAGAACGTGCCGAAGGCCGTGGCGTGGAACGATGCGAGGGGACCGCGACCCACTTTCGGACGTCGATCCGCACGTCGGGAGCGCCGGGCACCGCTCTCCCGTATCGTCGCGAGCTGTCGTTCGAGTCCGGATCGGTACAGGGGTCACCGTAAGAATAAATCAGTCTCGTTCGCAACCTGTTGCGTATGCCCTTCGACCCGCTCACCGGGCGACAGAAGCGGCTACTCCGTGAGCGTCGCCATCGAGACGTGGTGGCCCTCCTCCGGGACGCCGACGGCCCGCTGCACGTCCGGGACCTCGCGACCCGCCTCGTCGAGGACGACGTCTCGATCGTCGACGAGTCGGCGTTCGAGGAGCGCGTCGACGAACGCGTCGTCTCCCTCCACCATCGGGACCTCCCGACACTCGCCGAGGCAGACCTCCTCGAGTACCATCCCGGGAGGAACGTCGTCGAGGCGATCGACGGGGGATCGATCTCCGCGGAGCGGACCGACGGAGACGGGCTCGAGGAGGTGCTGACGACCCTCGGATCCGACGGATCGTCCGTGACGGGCACCGACGACGATGACGTCGGCGACGACACGGACGTCGGAATCCTCGAGGGTCGCGAGGCGGCCATCCGCTACGGCAGGCGCCTCGCCGACGAGTCCGAGGAGGAGCTTTTCTGTCTGTTCGTCAGCAACGATCTCCTCGAGGGAGAGTGCACCTGCAGGGCCCGGGACGCCATCGAGCGGGGCGTCGACGTGAGCTTCGGCTCGGGGAACCCCGAGGTCAGGCGTGAGGCCCAGGAGGCCCTCCCGGAGGCGACCGTCTGGGAACCCCAGTACGACTGGCTGCACACCCCGACCTACCCGCGGATCGGCCGGCTCGTCATGGCGGACCGGCGGCATGTTATGCTCGCCATCCTCGAGGAACCGCCGGGTGACGGGACCTCCGAGGAGACGGCCGTCGTGGGTCGCGGGGCCGAGAATCCGGTCGTCGTACTGGTCCGGGAGCTGCTCGGATCGCGGCTCGACCACCTCGACTTCCAGAGCGAGACGTTCATCGAGGAGCTCCACACCTAGTGCCGTCGTTCCCGGGGTGAACCCGCGGGTCGGTAGATCGGGGATCCTACTGGAGTGGCCAGTACCCTCCGGTGTCCGTGGATCGCCGTCACCTTCCCGGCGAGGCTGTCAGAACCGCGTAGATCCGCCTGGACGGTGTGGGAATCTCAGCGACCTGTCGTTCGCCGCGGAACGGAGGATCACTCGAGCACCTTCGCCATCATGACCTCGTCGACGTACTCGTCGTCGATCTTGTAGTGGTTCTTCCGGACGGCCTCGATCTCCCAGCCCCTGGCCTCGAGGAACTCGATGGCGTCCTCGTTCGTCGACGGCACGCTGTTGTAGAGCTTCTCGAAGCTGTGGTCGAGCGCCCAGTCGACGCCGCGGTCGAGCAGCTTGCTCCCGATACCGTGGCCGCGGTACTCGTCGATGACGCCGACGGTGAGCTCGGCGGTGTGTTCGAGCTTCTCGAGCTCGGGCGCGTTGACGTGTACCCAGCCGACGAGGTCCCCGTGGACGGTCGCCACGAAGAACACCCGCTTCTCGAGCTCGTTGTGCCGCAGGAGGACGTTCTCGCTCTCGACGACGTCTGCGACGGTCTCGCCGACGATGTAGGTCTTGTCCGCGAGCGCCTCCCGGATCGCCCCCACGAGCCCGGTGAGATCGTCCTCGCGCGCCTGCCGGATGGTCACCTCGAGGTCGTCGTCGGTGTAGGTCACCTCGTCGGCGCTCTCGAAGGCCACGCAGAGCTCGTCGTCCTCCGTCCGCTCGAGGACCCCGTCGCGGCGGAGCACTGCGACGTGGTGGCCGAAGGCCTCATGGCTCATGTCCAGCGCCCTCCGCGCCGCCTCGTAGTCCACCGTCCCGTACCGCTCGATGTACTGGTAGATGTCCTTCCGGTCGCGATGGGTGAACTCGAGCTCGTCGGAGAACTGCATGGGGCGCGGTAGCACTGAGCGAGTGATAAACGTGTTGCCGAACGGTGAGAGCGGACGACGTGCCGGACACCCGGGTGATCCTCCTCCGACCGGCCGATCAGACGGCCGAGTTGTCCAACGCCAGCCCCGTCGATCCTTGCGCGTCCCGACACTCACTCGCCGCCGGACCAGGCGGTCCGTCGGTCGCGGTCCGGGACGCCCGTCAGCAGCAGCGCCGTCTCCCGGATGCTGTGGGTGTCGACGAGCAACTCGGCCGCCTCTCGGACGGTGAACTCCGCCTCCAGGTCGACGCCGTAGCAGGCCGCGTATAGCTCGAGCCAGTCGTTCATCGCCCGCTCGAGGTCGGCGAACTCCTCGTCGTCGAACCTGACGAATTCTCCGGTCCTGGCCTCCACGTAGAGGCCGACGGCCGCACCGACGCCGTCCAGGAGGTACCCGAGGGCCGTCTCCTCGTCCGGGGGGTCCGAGGGCGGCTCGAACTGTGCTCGATCGCGTCTCGCCCTCCTCGACAGGTCGGCGATCCGGGCCGAGAGGTCGCCGTTCGTCGACTCGTCCACCTCCGTCCGCTCGGGGTCGCCGTTCGACAGCGTATCGTCGTCCGCTGTCCCGTCGCCGTTCGACGGCTCGTCGTCGACCCGGCCCGGATCGTCGGCCATCGACGGTTATCCCTGCTTGAACTCGACGCCCTTGCCGCCCCGCGGGTGCTCCCAGGCGGTGTCGGCGACGATGGCGCAGGTGCCGCACTCGACGCACGGCTGCGTGTCGAGGCTGACGACGCGCTCCTCGCTGCCGTTGGACTTGACAGTCTCCTCGCGGTAGCAGCCACCGCCGTAGTCGCGGGCGCTGACCGGACACGCCGTGACGGCGACGCCGCTGGCCTCGTAGCTGTTGTCGAGCAGCTCGATGTGGGGGTTCCCGATGTCGGTGTCGTAGGTGAGGTCGCCGATGCGGTCGCCCAGCGACGGGGGCTCGATCTGGCTCGTGCCGGTGGCGCGCTCGCCCAGCGCCTCGGCGATGACCGTCGGCAGCGTCACGTACGGCGTCCGGGTGTCCGGGATCGCCTCGGCCATGAACGGCGAGCCGTAGAGGCGCTCGAGCAGGCCGAACCGGTCGAGGGCGCGTACGCCGAGCCTGCCGACCGGCGAGTCGAGCACGGCGTCGGTCACCGACGTGACCGGGCCGTGTTCGCCCAACGCGCTCGCCACCCGGTACTGCGGCGGTCGGAGCTTCCGCATGGTCCCCGAGTCCTCCAGCTTCTTCACGTAGTGCTCGCCGGCGGCGTGTGGGTCGCCGCGGCCGCGGGCCTCGACGAACGCCTCGGCGGCGAGCGCCCCCG
>SLIW01000292.1 GCA_007135435.1 Natronomonas sp. | reverse complement strand
GGGGTCGTCGAGGAGATCTACGACCGCATCGACCCCGACGCCCGCATCATCTGGGGCGCCTCCGTCAACCCCGAGTTCGAGGGGAAGATGGAGACGATGATCGTCGTCACCGGCGTCGACAGCCCCCAGATCTACGGCCGCAGCGAGGTCGAACGGGAGCGGGCCGTCGCCGACGGCGAGGGCGACATCGACTACGTCGAGTAGCACGCTCCGCCAGCCGACCTCGGCGATCTCGACGATCGACGTCGACCACCTCGAGAACCGACGTCGACCATCTCACGGCTCGACGTCGACCATCTTACGACTCGACATCCACCGGGCAGGAACGTTCCGTCGATCCTCCACACGTGCATTCATCGACCCCGATTGCCGCGAGCCCCCACCTCGCCTGCAGACCGCCGGAGCCCGTTCCGGGACCGTCCGCGAGCCGACCAACAGGTAGAAAACCCCTGAGTTGAAACTGTCGGATATGAACACCCCGACCGACCTCACCTCGTACGTCCGCGTGCTGAAGCTGGCGAGCACGCCGACCTGGGACGAGTTCTCCAAGGTGTCGACCATCGCCGGCATCGGGATCCTCCTGGTCGGCTTCATCGGCTTCTTCATCTTCAGCATCATGACGTTCGTGCCGGGAGGGCCGTGATGGCGGTCTTCGCCGTCAAGACGACGGCCAGCCAGGAGCGGACCGTCGCGGACATGCTCATCAACCGCGAGGAGTCGGAGATCCACGCCGCGCTGGCGCCCGACTCGCTGACGAGCTACGTGATGGTCGAGGCGGAGGGGACCGCCGCCATCGAGCGCGCGCTCGACGACATCCCCCACGCGCGGAGCCTCGTGCCCGGCAAGTCGTCCATCGCCGAGGTGGAGCACTTCCTCAGCCCCAAGCCGGACGTCGAGGGCATCGCCGAGGGCGACATCGTCGAGCTCATCGCCGGCCCGTTCAAGGGCGAGAAGGCGCAGGTCCAGCGGATCGACGAGGGCAAGGACCAGGTGACCGTCGAGCTCTACGAGGCGACGGTCCCCATCCCGGTGACCGTCCGCGGCGACCAGATCCGGGTGCTCGACAGCGACGAACGGTGAGGACGGCCCGACGCTGAGGGGTTCGAGGGGACGTTCGGCATATTTTCGGAAGGAGTTCACGCGACGTTCGAGAGTAGTTCTGCACACGGACGGGAGGGGTTCAGCATACGCTCGGGAGTAGTTCTACGTACGCTCGGGGGCGGTTCTGTAAACGCTCGGGGGTGGCGCTGCATACGCTCGGGGGTGGCTTTGAATACGCTCGGAGACGGTTCTGCATACTACCGGGGAGGTTCTCCGCACGAGCAGGAGCGGTTCTGCGTCCACGACGGAACGCGACAGACGGGGTGGACTCGCAGCTGTGGGTCGGCGTCCCCCGTCAGGCCCCGGCGTCGTGGGACGTCCCGGCGCCGATCTGCTGGACGACCGCCTCGATGTCCGCGGTCTCCTCGACGTCCTCGATGACGGTCTCCCGGAGGCGGATGTCGTCGGTGTCCGCCTCGTAGTTCCGGAGGTACTCGGCCCGGGAGTGCTCGGAGAACGCGTGTCTGATCGCGAAGTAGCCGTCGGGGACGACGGTCCCGCAGACGGCACACTGGTGGCGCTCGTGTGACTGCGCCTGGTGGACGAGGAGGTTCTCCACCGTGTCCGTGCCGTAGTCGCACCCGTCGATGGCACACTCCCACATGGTCGATCCGTGGTCGCCCCGGGTGAAAAACGTTCCCGACGAATCAAAACCGATAACGCGCCAGAAGGCGCTATCCGCGGTATGGACGACTTCCGCGTCGACGCGCACGTGAAGGTCCTCGACGATCGCGTCGTCGAACGCGCCAGGGACCGCGGCCTGGACGCGCTGGTGTACGCGCCGCACTTCACGCGACTGCCCGACGTGGAGGCCCGCGCCGAGCGGTTCGCCACCGACGACCTGCTCGTCGTCCCCGGCCGGGAGGTGTTCACCGGCGACTGGCGGAACCGGAAGCACGTCCTGGCCATCGGGCTCTCCGAGCCGGTCCCGGACTTCATCACCCTCGAGGGGGCGATGGCCGAGTTCGACCGTCAGGGGGCGACCGTCCTCGCCCCGCATCCGGAGTTCGCCACGGTGAGCCTCGAGGCCCACGACCTGCGGGCCCACGGCGACCGGATCCACGGCATCGAGGTGTACAACCCGAAGAACTGGCAGAGCCACAACGAACGCGCGAGGGAGCTCGCCAGGGAGTTCGACATCCCGACCTTCGGGTCGTCGTACGCCCACCTCCGCGGGACGGTCGGCGAGGTGTGGACGGCCTTCGAGACGCGGTACGAGACGAACGTGGCGCTCGTCGAGGCGTTCCGCGAGGGTGCCCCCCGGGGCGTCTACCACAGATCGGGCGCCTCCCACCGCCTCCGGTGCCTCGCGGAGTTCGGCCACCTCTTCTACGAGAACAGCTGGGGGAAGGCCGAGCGGCTGTTCCTCTCCGGGACGGAGCCGACCCACCCCGAGCACATCGCCTACGACGGCCGGTTCGATGAAGTCAGCGTCTACTGAGGCTGTGAGCGTCTCCTGACGACGTTAGAGCGACGACGGGCGCCTCTACCGGCATCAGGTCCCCTCGACGGCCGCTGCGAGGTCCTCCAGCGCCCGCTCGGCGATCTCGCGCTTGATCTCCGTCCGGGACCCGTCGAACTCGTAGCGCTCGACCGAGGACCACGACTCGCCCGTCCCCCAGTCCGCCGCGTGGGCGATCCCGACGTAGACGGTCCCCACCGGCTTGTCCGGGGAGCCGCCGCTCGGTCCGGCGACGCCTGTCGTGGCGACCCCCCAGGCGACGTTCGCGGTGTCGCGGATCCCGCGGGCCATCTGTGCGGCGACGGGCTCGCTCACCGCGCCGTGCGCGTCGAGCGTCTCCCGGTCGACCGCGAGCGTCTCCAGCTTCGCGTCGTAGCTGTAGGTGACGACGCCCCGGTCGAAGTAGTCGCTCGAGCCGGGGACGTCGGTGAGGAGCGAGCCGACGAGGCCGCCGGTGCAGGACTCGGCGACCGCCAAGTACTCTCCCCGCGCTCGGAGCCGCTCGCCGACCCGTTCCGCGATCGCCGTGGCCATGTCGGGGCCGACGGCCGCGAGTGCCTTGAATCTGATTCGCCCTCCTGGCCGCGGTCCCGGCGGCCCATTCGGTGGCGTTTCCGGCTCCCCATCCGACGGTGCTTCCGGCGACCCTCGGCCACACTCCCGGCCGACCCGTCCATCCGCGACCGAAGCGATAGACGGACGTGGCTGCCCCCACCAGGAGGGGCATGAACGAGTACGACCGGCCGGTGTTCTTTCACCTGATGGCGTACGCGTCGGGGGCCGACCACGACGTCATCGACATGGTCTCGGGCGACCCGGACTGGGAGTCCCCCGATGCGCTCCGCGCCGGACTGCGTGCGTACGCGGACCTCCACGTCGACGACTTCCAGTACCCCCCGAGCGAGGGGCTCGGGGAGCTCCGCGAGGCCATCGCCGAGCGCCGTGGCGTCGACATGGCGAACGTCGTGGTCACCAACGGGGCGGGCGAGGCGAACTACCTGGCCATGGCCTGCGGACTCGCGGCGCTCGACGGCGACGAGATCGTCCTGACCGACCCGGTCTACCCGTACTACTACAACCGGACGGAGATGCTCGGGGCGACGCCCCGGCTGGTCGCCGCGGAGCCCGACGGGACGCTCGACCCAGACGCGGTCGTGGAGATCGCGAGCTCGGCGACGAACGCCATCGTCGTCAACTCCCCGAACAACCCGACCGGCGCCGTCTACGGGCGGGAGACGAAGCGGGCGCTCGCGGAGATCGCCGCGGACCACGACGCGCTGTTCGTCTCCGACGAGGTCTACGATCACCTCGTCTACGACGAGGGCGCGTTCGCCAGCGCCCTCGAGTTCGACTCGCCGAACGTCGCCGTCACGAACTCGTTCTCGAAGTCGATGGCCATCACCGGCTTCCGCGTCGGCTACGGGGTCTACCCCGAGTGGCTCGTCGAGGACGTGCGGACGCGACACATGCTCGTCAACGTCGCCGGCTCGCGGCCGGCACAGTTCGCGGTGCTCGAGGCGCTGGGCGAGACGCCGGCGTCCTACTACGAGGGGACGCGACGCATGCTGGAGGCCCGGATCGACGCCTTCTGCGACGCGCTGGACGAGGCCGGCGCGGAGTACACCAGGCCCCGCGGGAGCTTCTACGTGATGGCCCGGTTCGAGGGGTTCCCGGGGACCCTCTCGAACGTCGAGCGGCTCATCGACGAGGCCGGCGTCGCGGGGATGCCCGGCGACGCCTTCGGGGAGTCGCGGGCGGACTGGCTCCGCTTCGCGCTCGTGACGCCGCGGGCGGAGGAGGCGGCCCAGCGGCTGGCCGACTACTTCTCGTAGGCCCGTGGCCCGGCCTCCCAGGCGAACGAGGCCGTCGCTCGCGTGGACACAGCTGCTCGGCCCTCTCGGGCGTAGCCGGACTCGCGGTCCACGTCGCCTCGGGCGGGGCACAACCTGGATGCAACCGCGGTCGTCCGTCCACCGGCCCCGGACGGACGACGTCGTCCACGCCGTCTGGCCGCGCCTTCGGATATAAGGGTTCGGCCACGGAGGGGGGACCCGGGTTGGAAGGTGACGACGTAGCAACGTCACGCGCGTCGGTGTGCGGTATCGACGGGTACACAAGGCCCGGTCGCCCACGCTGGCGTATGAGCGAGCTCGAGGTCGAGCCGGTCGAGTCGGTCGACGAGGAGGCCCTCCCGGCCGGCGTCGACGCCCCGGAGTACGTCCTCTACGGCGGGAAGGGCGGCGTCGGGAAGACGACCTGCGCGGCGGCGACGGCCCTCGCCAGCGCCCGGGACGGGACGGCGACCCTCGTCGTCTCGACCGACCCCGCCCACTCGCTGTCGGACACGCTGGACGTCGATATCCCCTCGACGCCGACGAGGATCACGGAGGACGTCCCGCTGTGGGCGGTCGAGATCGATCCCGAGGCCGCCTCCGAGGGTCTGTTCGGCACGGGAGGTGGTGCTGAGGCGGGACGGGGGAGTGGACAGGCGTCGGATTCGGCCGAGGATGCGACCAACGGGGCTGGGATGGGACAGGGACAGGGACCCGGAGCGGGAACGGGGCCGGGACCCGGATCGGGACCGGGTACAGGGGCGGGAACGGGGATGGGAACGGACGTGGGCGCGGACGACGACCTGGGCGGCCTCGGCGACCTGGGCGGCCTCGGTGAGCTCCTCGGCGGTGGGGGCCATCCGCTCGCGGGCGGCGCGATGCCGGGGGCCGACGAGGCGGCGGCGCTCCAGCTCCTGCTGGAGTACCTGGACGACCCCCGCTTCGAGCGGGTCGTGGTCGACACGGCACCGACTGGCCACACGCTTCGCCTCCTCGAGCTCCCCGACGTCATGGACTCGATGGTGGGTCGGCTGCTGGCCTTCCGCGAGCGCCTCTCGGGGATGGTCGGGAGCCTGGGTGGGCTGTTCGGGGGCGCGGACGGGGACGAGGTCGTCCGCGGGATGGCGGACCTGCGCGAGCTCTCGGAGCGCATCGAGCGCCTGCGGGTGGCGTTCCGTGATCCGTCGCGGACGGACTTCCGGGTCGTCACCGTTCCCGAGGAGATGAGCGTCGTCGAGGCCGAACGCCTGGTCGAGCGCCTCGAGGGCTTCGAAATCCCGGTGCGGACGATCGTGGTCAACCGCGTCAGCGAGGACCTCGCGGACGTGACCGGCTTCGACGAGGGGTGGTTCGTGGCGCCGGACACCGAGCACTGCGAGTTCTGCCGGCGGCGCTGGGAGGTCCAGCGGGCCGCCCTCGAGCGCGCCCAGACGCTCTTCCGGGGGCGGGACGTCAAGCGGGTCCCGCTGTTCGCCGAGCCGGTCCACGGCGAGGCGATGCTCGGCATCGTCGCGGCGTGTCTGGACTAGACGACGAGCACCCGCAGGTCGTTGACGTTCGTCCCGGTGGCGCCCGTCCGGAGGAGGGCCCCGCGCTCGTCGAGGTACGCGTAGCTGTCGTTCCGAGCGAGTGCATCGCGGGCCGCACGGACGTCGTCGTGGGCCGTTCCGGCGCCATCTCCATCCCCAACCTCGTCCACATCCCCGACCGCGACCGGACCCAGGATCGCGCCGGCGGCGTCGGTCGCCCCGTCCCTGCCGTCGGTGTCGACCGCGGCCACGACGGCACCGTCGGGCAGGTCCAGGCCGGCGGCGAGGGTGAACTCGAGGTTCGGACCGCCGGTACCATCGCCGGTCACCCGGACGGTGGTCTCGCCGCCCGACAGCAGGACGGCGGGCGGTTCGACCGGATCGCCGGTGGCGAGGACCTCAGCGGCGACGGCGGCGTGGAACCGGCCCGCCTCTCTCGACTCGCCCACGATCCTCGTCGAGAGGACGCACGTATCCAAGTCACGTTCAGCGGCGACCTCCCGGGCGGCGTCGACGGCGTCGCGGTTCGAACCGACGACGTGATTCTCGACTCGGCCCGCCGGCTCCGCCGGCTCCGCTGGCTCCGACGATTCCGG
>SLIW01000098.1 GCA_007135435.1 Natronomonas sp. | reverse complement strand
CTCGGCGCGAAGCTGCTCCGGGAGTTCGTGTTCGCTCACGCCGACTCCTGATACGGACCGTTGTAACTATGTACGGCCGGGCCAGTGACGAGTGGACGATCCGCGGGCCGAGACGACCGATCCGTTTCGACACGGCGGTACCGAATTACAACGGTCCGTATGACGGACCGCTGGGTTCGTCCCACCGGCACGTGTCGGCGAGCGATTTACGTCGAGTCGGTTCCTGTAACCGGCTCCATGCAACAGGTGTCGATCGACGACGTCGAGAACGTCCCGCACTTCATGGGCATCAACAGCCACCGGAAGCCCCTCTCGCGGGCGATCGACGGGATGGGCTTCGCCATGGTCTACTTCGAACTCAACCCCGGCGAGTCCTTCTCCGGCGGCCTCCACACCCACCGCGACCAGGAGGAGCTGTTCTACGTCCTGGAGGGGACGGCCACCTGGGAGATCAAGGAGGGACCCGGGGCCGACCTCGAGACCTACGAGGTCGGCCCGGGCGAGGTCGTCCACTTCCAGCGGGACGGCCCGTACCAGACCGGCGGCAACCGGAGCGACGAGCGAGTCGTCGCGGTCGCGCTCGGGGTGCCGAAATCCCGCCACGGGTGGGCCGATACGGAGGTGCTGGTCGACTGTGCCGGGTGCGACCGGGAGACGGTCCACGACGTCGTCGCCGACGACCCGGCCGACGAACGGATGCCCGACCTCGAGGAGATGTCCATCGCCTGCCAGGAGTGCGGGACCGTGGCGCTGTAGCGCAATATCCGTGGGCGCCTTCGACTCCTGGCCACACCGACGCCGACCGAGGAACAGATATATCCACCTGGTCGCGGTACTCGCAGACCACGCGATGATACGACGCCTCCTCCACGGCTTCGGCTACCTGCTCGCGCACGTCCTCTTCCTGGGCGCCTCGTCCCCGCAGTCGGTCGTCCGCCGGCTCCGGTTCGCTTACCGGCTCGTCGGCGTGCGGATCGTCGAGAGGCCCCGGGTCGACGGCGTCGAGCGAACGATCTTCCTGTGTCCCTATCGGAACCTCGCCGCCGGCCGGTTCGGCCGGAAGTGGCTCTGCCACGACGTCCTCGATCGGGTCGACGACGGCTACGTCACCTTCCTCCGAGAGCACCGCGACATCGACTACCTCCGGCCAACGGGCTGCGAGAACCTCGAGTTCTGCGAGGAGTCGGCCTACTGCTACTCGGAGGTGTCCCGGCTGTAGCCCGGTCGGATGCCCGACGAGCCCGATAAGGGGTCGACCGATCGAGAGCCGCCTGTCGGAGGGACCACCGACGGATCGGCGGCAGGGGGACGTTCCGTCCCGGACCGGCACCACGAGCGGCTGTCCGAACAGTTCTCGGACGACGGGACCCGGGCGGACATCTGGCACGGGTTCCGCCGGCTCCTCCCGACCGCCGAGTACCTCAACCTCGGCTACTCCGGGCGGTTCCAGTCCCACCTCGTCGGCTCTCCCCAGCGGCGGCTCGTCGACCAGGTCGGCGACGCCCTTGAGGCACGGCTGGCGCACACCGACGGCGTCCCCCTCCTCGACGTCGGCTGCGGCAGGGGCGGACCGGCACTGCACCTCCACCGCCGCCTCGGCGTCGACGCGACGGGGATCGACCTGGTCCCGTACAACGTCGCGGTGGCGCGGCGGAACGCCCGCACCGCGGGCGCACCGCCGTCGTTCGTCGTCGGTGATGCGAGCAGGGCGCCGTTCGCCGACGGCGCGTTCGGCGCGTGCACCGCCATCGACGCGATCGTCTACGTCCCCCACAAGGGGGCGGTCTTCGCGGAGATCGAGCGGGTATTGCGACCCGGTGGGTGGCTGATCGCCACCGACCTCCTCCGTCGAGACGGGCCCGAGTCACCGGCAGTGGATGCGTTCGCGGACGCCTGGGACATGGCACCGCTGTGGACGCTCGAGGAGTACCGACGAGCGCTCGAGGACGTGGGGCTGACCGTCGAGTCGGTCCGCGAGCTCGGTCCGAACAGTATCGACACCTTCCGCCGGTGGACCACCCTGTACCTCGGGTTGGCGGGGAGGCTCGGCCCGCTCGTCCGACGGCTGCTCGCGCGGTGGGGACTCGACTTCGAGCGCGTGACCGGGCAGGTCCAGGCCGCCCACGAGGCACTGCCTCGACTCCGGCACGTCATGGTCTGTGCGAGTCGCTGACCGGTGGTGGGACCGCGAGTCGACGGTCGGAGCGACGTATGAGCCCTCCCGGCTACGGCTTGACACTCCCGGCCAGGTCTCGCGTGGATGCACGTCTGGTGGCTCCGCCCTTCGAAACCGCCCGACTACCGCCAGAAGGAGGCGTTCCCGAGGCAGAACAGGAACGCCACCCAGCCGAGGAACAGCCCGCCGACGATCACCAGGAAGTCCGCCAGCGTCGTTCCGAACACGACGAAGTACCCGATGCCGACCGTCAGCAGGATCAACGAGACGCCCATCAACAGGTGACATCGACGCTCTGGCGCCGGTTCCATCGTCGGCGATACGACGTGGAGTGCCAAGTAGGTTCGTGCCCGGCTGGCGGTGATGGGCCGCAGGGGGCATCCATCACGCCGGACGCGGCCTTTAATTGTGTGCGTCGGAATCGTCTACTATGACCTCACGGGCGGACGTCGGGTTCTGGGACGGCGTCGACGCGGAGGCCGCCCTCCACCGGTACGAGACGCTCGTGAACGCCATCGACGACGGGATCTACCAGCTCGACGCGGGCGGGCGCTTCGTCGCGGTCAACGACGTGATCGTCGAGACGACCGGCTACTCCCGGGAGGCGCTCCTCGGTGAGCACGTCTCGCTCCTCCTCGACGAGGCGGAGGTCGAACGGATCGAGCGGGAGATCGCCGCGCAGTTCGACCCAGAACGTGATGGGGACGACGTCATCCACGTGGCGCTCGAGGTCCACACCGCCGACGGGGAGACCGTTCCCTGCGAGCTGCGGATCACCCTGCTCGTCGAGGACGGCGAGTTCGGGGGGACCATCGGCGTCGCGCGGGACGTCTCCGAGCGGAAGCGACAGGAGGCGTCCCTCGAGACGGCGCGGGCGTCCTACGAGTCCATCACCGACGTCCTCGACGAGGTGGACATCGGCGTCTTCGTGCTCGACGACGACTTCCGGATCGCGTGGGCCGACGAGACCATCGAGGAGTACTTCGGCCTCGACCGGGAGACCCTGATCGGTCGCGACAAGCGCGAGGTCATCGACGAGCTCGTCGCGGACCGGCTCGAGGACCCGGAGCGGTTCGCCGAAACGGTGACGGCCACCTACGACGACAACACCTACGTCGAGCGCTTCGAGTGCCACGTCCTCGCCGGCGACGGCCGCGCGGAGCGGTGGCTGGAGCACAAGAGCAAGCCGATCGAGTCCGGCCGCTACGCCGGCGGCCGGATCGAGCTCTACGACGACGTCACCGACCGGAAGGTCTCTGAGGGCGTCCTCCGGGAGACCCAGGAGCGGTTCCAGTCGCTGGTCGACGCCGTCCAGGAGTACGCCATCTTCCGGCTCGATACGGACGGCCACGTCACCAGCTGGAACGAGGGGGCGTCGAACATCAAGGGGTACGAGGCCGACGAGATAATCGGCGAGCACTTCTCCACGTTCTACACGGAGGCGGACCGCGCGGAGGGCGTGCCCGAGCGGAACCTCGAGCAGGCCCTCGCGGAGGGGTCGGTGGAGGACGAGGGCTGGCGGGTCCGGGAGGACGGCTCACGGTTCTGGGCGAACGTGACGATCACCGCGGTCCGGGACGACGACGGCACCCACCGGGGGTTCCTGAAGGTCACCCGCGACATGACCGAGCGCTACGAGCGCGAGCAGGAGCTCGAGAGCGAGCTCCAGCGGATCTTCGGCAGGATCTCGGACGCCTTCTTCTCGGTCGACGACGAGTTCCGGTTCACCCACGTCAACGAGCGCGCGGAAGAGCTCCTCCAGCACGACGAGGACGAGCTCCTCGGCGAGACGTTCTGGGAGGTCTTCCCGTCGTCCGCCGAGGCCGAGGAGGTCTGGGAGGCCTTCCACCGCGCGATGGACGACCAGGAGGCCACCAGCTACGAGTTCTACGCAGAGGGGCTCGACGTCTGGATCGAGGGGAACCTGTACCCCTCGGAGACCGGGATCTCGGTGTACTTCCGGGACGTCACCGACCGCAAGGAGCGCGAACGGCAGCTCGAACGCCGGGCCCGTCAGCAGGAGGTCGTCGCCGACCTGGGCCAGTACGCGCTCGAGACCGACGACCTCGACGAGCTGATGCACGAGGCCGCACGGGCGGTGGCGGACGTCCTCGACAACGACTACTGCAAGGTGCTCGACCTCGATCGGGACGCCGAGGAGCTCCTCTTGCGCCAGGGGGTCGGCTGGGACGCGGGGATCGTCGGGGAGGCGACCGTCTCGGCGGTCGAGGCGGACTCCCAGGCCGCCTACACGCTGGCGAACGACCACCCGATCGTCGTCGAGGACCTCGAGACCGAGACGCGGTTCAGCGGCCCCGAGCTGCTGACGAGCCACGACGTCCGCAGCGGGATCAGCACCGTCATCGGCCCGTTCGACGAACCGTGGGGCATCCTCGGGACCCACCACACCGAGCGCCGCGAGTTCACCGCCGAGGACGTCAACTTCGTCCACAGCGTCGCCAACGTGCTCGCGGAGGCGATCGAGCGCCACCGCTACCAGGAGGAGCTCGAGGCGCTGGTCGCGGATCTCGAGAAGACCAACGAGCGCCTCGAGGACTCGAACCACCGCCTCGAGCAGTTCGCCTACGCCGCCTCCCACGACCTCCAGGAGCCCCTCCGCATGGTCTCGAGCTACCTACAGCTCATCGAGCGCCGCTACGGCGACGAGCTCGACGAGGACGGCCGGGAGTTCCTCGGGTTCGCCGTCGACGGCGCCGAGCGGATGCGGGCGATGATCGAGGGCCTCCTGGAGTACTCCCGGGTCGAGACGCGGGGCGACCCGTTCAGGCCGGTCGACCTGGACGCGGTCCTCGCCGACACCCTGGACGACCTCCGGGTCACGATCGAGGAGACGGACGCCGAGATCACCTCCGAGGAGCTCCCGCGGGTGGAGGGCGACGAGAACCAGCTCAGACGCGTCTTCCAGAACCTCCTGCACAACGCCATCGAGTACAGCGGGGACGAGCCGCCGCGCGTCCACGTCTCCGCGTCGCGGGAGGGGTCGCGGTGGCGGATCTCGGTCAGCGACGAGGGGATCGGCATCGACCCGGAGGACGCCGACCGGGTCTTCGCGGTGTTCAACCGGCTCCACACCCGGGACGAACACGCCGGGACGGGCATCGGCCTCGCCCTCTGTGAGCGGATCGTCGAACGCCACGGTGGCGAGATCGGGATCGACTCCGAACCCGGGGAGGGGTCGACGTTCTCCTTCACCCTCCCCGCCGTCGGGACGGCGGACCGGTGACCGGGCGTCCGGTACCGAACGGCTGACACGACCGTGGGGTAGGCGTGGTGGGCCTATTGGCGACAGGTGTGGTGGATCCATCGGTGACAGGTGTGGCGGACCTTTCGGTGACAGGTGTGGCGGACCTTTCGGTGACAGGTGTGGCGGACCCATCGGCGACTGGTGTCTCGTTCGATGGCGTCGAGCTGCTCGGACATCGTGTCGTCGTCCAGCGGCGACGGTCGCTCCGACCGGTTCAGGGGCTCGTCGTCGAGACCGACCAGCGCGACGGATCGGTGAACGGTCGGAGCTCCCGGTGCCGAACGGTCGGGGATCTCCGACACCCGCCCAGGGTACCCGATCACAGCCGGTCGCAACGGGCCAGATTCAAATGCCAGCCCGCCGAGCGATGCGACATGCACCTCTCGGAGTTCTGCGACCGCCTGGACGACGAGCTCGACCACGAGGCCTACGCGGACGTCGACGCCAGTCCCAACGGGCTCCAGATCGGCTCCGCCGAACGGCTCGGCGAGGTCGAGCACGCCGCGTTCGCCGTCGACGGGGTCGCCGCGACGGTCGAGGAGGCGGTGGACGCCGGCGCGGACGTGCTCGTCGTTCACCACGGGATGATCTGGGGCGGCCTGGACCGATTGACGGGCCGGGACTTCGAGCGGGTGGCCGCGCTCGTCGAGGGCGATCTCGCGCTCTACGTCTCCCACCTGCCGCTCGATGGCCACGACGACCTCGGCAACGCGGCCCGCCTCGCCGACTTCCTTGACTGCGAGGTCGTCGAGCCGTTCGGCACCCACGGTGACGTGACCGTGGGACAGCGTGCGCGGGTACCGGAGCCCGGGCCGGTCGACGCGCTCCGCGAGCGGCTCTCGTCGCTGGACACCGGCGACCGCCCGGTGCGAGTTCTCGAGTTCGGCCCGGAATCGGTGGAGGACCTCGCCATCGTCACCGGCGCCGGGACCGACTGGATCGGGGAGGCCGGCGACGCGGGCGTCGACGCGCTCGTGACTGGCGAGGGGAAGCAGCAGGCGTACCACGAGGCGCGCGAGGCGGGACTGAACGTCTTCCTCGCGGGACACTACGCCACGGAGACGTTCGGGGTCCGGGCGTTGCGGG
>SLIW01000590.1 GCA_007135435.1 Natronomonas sp. | reverse complement strand
TGTCCTGCAGGTCCACCAGCTCGAAGCTCTCGGCGAGCCACGGGTAAACGTTCCCCTCGGTGTCGCTCCGGATGAGCGACTCGTAGAGGTAGCTCTGGCCGAGCGACGACGTCGTATCGTTGCTCCCCGGTGGGTCGAACGAGTCGATGTTTTCCGCCACCGCGACGCGGAGGACCCCGCCGCGCCTGATCTCCCGGTCGACCGGCGTCTCCGTCTCGTCGTCGTCAGTATCGTCGGTGACGTCGTCGTCGGTGACGTCGTCGTCCTCCGCAGCCGAACACCCGGCGATACCAAGCGTAACCCCCGCTCCCAACATCCCGAGTAGCTTCCGCCTAGTCTCGGCGTACTTCCCCCCGGAGGGCACTTCGGTTCGTCCACCTCTGTCACTTTGCGCCATACGCGAAAACCGGACTTCTGGTATAAATGTCTATCGACGTTGTGTCTGACTTTTAAGCTGATCCTTATTCGCTCGTCTCCACGATCACCCGTGGATCGACCGAAGGGCCGCCCCCCTCCCGAGATAGCGCCACGTCTCGGCGTAACCGGATAACCGGTATATTGGCTCTACACTCCCCCGTCAGCCGGGTCGAGCGCAGCCCGAGATGGACTCGATCCAGTGGATCGATCGGCCGACTCACCGCAGGTCGAACGTCCGTCCGTAACGGGTCAGCAGTGACGACTGGTCGCCAGTTGGTTGGACCTATCCGTCGTCGACAGCGTCCGGTCTCGATGGGATCACCAGTCGACCGACAGCGTCCCGTCGCCGTGGGGGTCCGGGGCGACCTCCTCGTTCGTCCGCCGGTCCACCACGTGGATGACGCCACGGTCCTTCTTGGCCGGGCACACCTCTGCCGCACGGACGTTGTGCGCGAGGTCCTCCTCCCCGAAGAAGTAGCGCTCCGGTGCGGCGATGCCGGTCGCGATGTCGAGCGACCAGTTCGCCGAGACCTCGGCGCACTTGCCGGCACCGATGCAGCGGTTCGCCTCGAAGATGACCTTGTACGGGGCCTCCTCGACCGGAGGAGCGTCCCGCTCGCCGATCTGGCTCGGATCGATGGTCCCCTCACCGTCACCGCCTTTCCGGTCCTCGCCGTCACCGCCCGTCCTGTATTCGCCGTTACCGTCCTTCCTGCCCTCGCGGTCAGCACCTCCGCTCCCCTCTCGGCCACTCTCGCCGTCGTGCTCCTCCATAACCGCACTGGGGACCGCCGGAAGTTGGCTGTACCGACTGGTGGCCTCCACCTGGGTGCCGACCTGCCGGCGGCCCCGGACGTGCCGTTCACCGGGTCGACGTCCCAGATCGTGGTCGGCTGCGCACCGTCATCCCTAACACTCGTCGGTCACCGCCGGTACCGACCACAGGTCGGTCACCGCCGGCACCGACCGCACGGAGGACACCGCCGGCACCGACCGCACGGAGGACACCGCCGGCACGGACCGAATCGAGGGGAGCACAGCGACAGGGTCGCTCTCTCAATCGTCGTCGTCGGTCGATGCGGCGGCCGCCGTCGTCGCCCCGGTCGCCGCCGCCGCTTCCAGCCGCCGGAGGCGATCTGGCCGTCCGATGGCGTAGACGCGCTCGCCGACCGACAGCGGACGGTTCCGCCGGGGGATCGCCTCGATCCCCTCGTCGGTGGCCTGCACGGCCGCGACCGCGACGTCGAGGCCGCCGACGGTCACGCCGGTCAGTGGGCTGCCCTCGGCGACCGTGACGACGCTCATCGTCTCCGCGGCGGCCCGGAGCTGGGCGGCGAACTCGCGGTCGATCCGCGGTTCGACCGGCAGCGTGACGAGCCGGTAGCGGCGTTCGGTGTCCAGCACCTTCGCGTCCTCCTCGTCCAGCGCCAGGGTGGCGACGTCGTCGGCGGTCCCGCGGAGCTCGCCGTTCGCGATCCGGCGTGGTCTGCTGCCCGCGTCCGGGGCCACATCCGGGGAGGTGCCCCCGTCCCCCTCTGTCCCGACATCCCCCTCCGTTCTGGCGGCCTCGCTGGCGGCCTCGCTGGCGCCCCCGGCTGCTGCCCCGCTGGCGGCCCCGCCGGTGGCGGCGCTCGCCCGAGGGGCTTGCCCGCCCGTCGTCCACAGCTGGACCGTGTCGCCGGGACTGGCGTTGTTCGCCGGATCCGCCTTCACCGCCACCGCGGCGGTCCCGGGCGGGAGCGTGGGGCCGATGCCGGACTCGCGGCTCCCGACGGCGAGGTACTCGACGGTGCCGTCCGGGGCGAAGTCGACGTCCACGTGGCCGACGCCGTAGTCGGTCCGGAGGCGCTCGACGAAGCGCTCGCGGAGCTGGTCGACGGTGAGCCGCCGGGGGAACAGGAGCGTCTGGCCGGCGAGCTTCGTCTTGATCTCCGGGTCGACCGGGTCGTAGCCGTCGATGTCGTCGATGGCCGCGGCGTCGGCGGGGAGCCTGACGGTGGTCACGCGGCCGACGGTCCTGACGAGGCGGCTGACGTCCGCCTCGACGCTGGTGGCACCGGAGACGGCGAAGAGGTTGAGCCCGATCCGGTCGCCGACCCTGCCGCCACCGTAGGCGGCACCCGCGGCGACGAAGAAGGTCACCACGTTGAAGATCGCCGCCTCCACCGCCAGCAGGTCAACCTCGCCGACGAGGACGTCGCCGAGGGCGCCGGCCGTGTTCAGGTACACCGCGACGGCGCTGACGCCCACGAGCACCGGGAGCCCGTCCGGGACCCGCTGGTTGGCGTACCACCGGTGGAGCAGGCCCGCCACGCAGCCGACGACGGCGGCGAGGACCGCCAGGACCACGACGAGCGCGACCCGCACGAGGAGGTCGTCGCCGACGGCGACCTGGCCGGCGACCGGCGTGCTCACGTGACCACCTCCTGGAAGGTGCCGAGGGCGGCGGGGCGTCCGACGGCGAACAGTTCGTCACCGGCGGCCAACGTGGTCGACCCTCGTGGGGCGACCTTCCATCCCCCGGCGCTCTTGACCGCCAGGACGGCGACGCCGTGGACGTCGCGGACGTTCGCCTCACCCAGGCTCGCCCCGTCCAGTTCGCTGCCGGCCGTCACGGTGAGCTTCCGGAAGCGCTTGCCGGCCCGGCGGAGCAGCGAGACGAGCTCGAACTCCCGGCGGGTCCCCCGGGAGGTCACCACGATCTTCGCCCGCTGGACGCCCAGCAGGCGCTCGGCGTCCGACCGGGGGACGGCGACGGTGACCCGGCCCTCGCCGCCGGTCGTCGCCGGCGCGACGACCGGGGCAGGCGCGTCCTCCGCCGCGTCGACGGGCGTCCCCCCGTCGGTCTTCGGCCTGTCGTCCTTCTTGCCGCCAGACCTGGCGGAGACCACGGTCCCGGCTACCGAGAGGTCGCCAGCGACGACCAGCACCTCGTCGCCGCGCGCCAACCCCGTCGGGACCAGGGCGTCGACCGAGACGGCCCGCTTGCCGGACGGGACGCGCTTGGAGAGCCCGGACAGCGGGGGCGCCGCCACGACCGTCGCCCGGCCTCGCTCGTCGATCGACACGGAGACGTCCGACAGGTCGAGCTCCGTCTTCAACCGCTCGGCGAACCGCGTCTCGAGCTCCGAGAGCGGGATGTCGGCCGGGAGTGGCCACTCGCCGTCCTTGATCGCGCTTCGGGTCGCCTCCGACAGCGGCGGGTAGCCCTCCATGTCGACCACCTCGCCGACGACCTCGATCGTCACCTCGCCGCGGGACCCGACGAGCTCGATCACGTCGGCGGAGAGGGTCCGCTCGCGGAGCGTCCCGAGCGAGAGCCGCCTGGGGAACTCCGCACCCATCTTGTCGCCCTTCGAGTGGGCGTAGAGCGCCAGCATCATCACGACCAGGAGTGCGACGACGATGCGCCCCCCAGACTCGAGGACGGCCGGGTCCATGAGCGCCAGCAGCCCCCCGTTGATGCCGGCGATCGCCAGCGCGAGCACCACGACCGCGAGCGCCGGGATCGTCACCCCCGTGACGTACTTGAACAGGAACCCCAGTCCCCAGGAGATGAGCGCGGGGAACATCCCGGTCAGGATGCCGAGGTAGATCCCGAGCAGGATCTCCACGGGGAGCGGCTGCGTCATGGCGACTCGAATGGGTGGGGGCGTTAAACGGCTTTCGAGGCGACGTCAGCTCAGTGGGCGTCTTCGTCGGGGGCGTCTTCGTGGGGGGCGTCTGCGGGGAGGACGCCGGCACCGCTGCCACCCGGGAGCCGTGACCCCGGGACTGTGGACGGACGTGCACCGCCTCGTCCCCGCCGAAGCGGTCGAGCGATGGGGTTTTACGGCCTTCGGAGAAAGGGTGCGCCATGGCGGCCGAGCCGGAGGCTGGCGCGCGACGGACGGGGTCTGCCCCGGAGCCATCCTCGCCTCGGCGCCTGGTACGGACGCGTGCGGCCATCCTCCTGACGACGATCGTCGCGATCCTCTCGGTCGTCACGGGCATCGTCAACATCGGCACGATGGAGGTCTCCGGGCCGCTGGCGGAGCTCCTCCCGGAGCTCGTCGCGCGGACGGCGGGGTTCACCGGAACGATGACCGGCTTCCTGATGCTGGCGAGCGCCTACGGCCTCCGTCGTGGCTACCGCGTCGCCTGGTACTCGACCATCCTGTTGTTGCCGATCACGGGCGTTCAGGGACTGGCTCAGGCGAGCGCGTACTCCTATCCACTCGTCGTGCTGTCGGTGCTGGCGCTGCCGGTCGTGCTCGTCAACTACGGGGTCTTCACCAGGCGGGTCGAGCTGACGATGACACAGCTGGCCTCGTTGGCCGCCATCCTGGCAGTCCAGGTGTACGGGACGGTCGGCGCGTACGCCCTCCGCGACGAGTTCGAGGGGGTCGAGACGATACTCGACGCGTTCTACTTCACCATCGTGACGGCCTCGACGGTGGGCTACGGCGACATCACCGCGACGTCGCAGTTCGGCCGGCTCTTCTCGATGTCGGTCCTCGTCACCGGCGTGGCGAGCTTCGGCGTCGCCCTGGGCACGCTCCTCGGGCCACTCATCGAGGCCCGGCTGGCGGAAGCACTCGGAAACATGAGCGAAAGACAACTCGAGCTGCTCGACGACCACTACGTCGTCGTCGGCCACGGCGATCTGACCGAACCGATCCTCGAACACCTCGGCGCGGCCACGAGCGTCGTCGTCGTCCGCGATCCGGACGACGCCCGGTACCTCCGCGACCGCGACTACACGGTCCTCACGGGTGATCCCAGCGACGAGACCCCGCTCCGACAGGTCCACATCGAACGCGCACGGGCGCTCATCGTCGCGACCAACGACGACGCCCACGACGCGATGACCGTGCTCACCGCCCGTGAGCTCAACCCCGAGCTGCGGATCGTCGCCGCCGCGACCGACCGCGAGAACACGAAGAAGCTCCGACGCGCCGGCGCCGACGTGGTCATGAGTCCGTCGGTCCTGGGCGGCCGCCTGCTCGTGGAGTCCGCCTTCGGCGACGACGATCCCGAGCGGCTCATCGACGAGTTCCTCGAGGTCGAACGGTAGCGCCCTCGGGTACATCGATGGGAATACGCATACGCCGTCACCCTACAGCCCTTCGACCGCGTCCAGCGTGAACCTACAGCCCTTCGACCGCGTCCAGCGTGATCCGGATCGCCCGGCCGACGTTGTCCTTCGCCTTCTCCGGGAGCTCCTCGGCGTCCGTCTCGCCCTTCTGTGTCCCCTCGACGAGGTTGCCGTCGACGGTGCAGATGGCGCCCGCCCGCAGGCCCTTCCGCCGCGCGAGCGTGAAGATGGCCGCGGCCTCCATCTCGACGCAGAGCAGCCCGGCGTCCTCCCAGTCGGAGACGTGCTCCTCGGTCTCGGCGTAGAAGGCGTCGTCCGTCGCGATGGGGCCCACGTGGACGGACGCCTGCCGCCGCTCTGCCGACTCCACCAGTGCCGCCAGCACCTCGTGGTCGGGGACGGCCGGGTACTCGACGGCCTCGTAGCGACGGGTCGTCCCCTCGTTCTTCGCGGCGCCCGTGGCGACGACCATGTCGCCGATCTCGATCCCCCGCTGGAGGGCTCCCGTCGTGCCCACGCGCACGAAGGTTTCCACGCCCACGGTGGCGAGTTCCTCGACGGCGATCGCCGCGGAGGGCGAGCCGATCCCGGTCGAGCAGATCGTCAGCTCGCGGCCCTCGTAAGTCGCGTTGACGACCGTGTACTCGCGGTTCTCGGCGACGGTCTCAGCGTCGTCACAGTGGTCGGCGATGCGCTCGACTCGGCCGGGGTCACCCGGCACGAGCGCGAGGTCCGCGACGTCGCCCTCCTCGACGAGCAGATGTGGCTGCTTGGCCATGTCGGTGCCCTCGAAGGCCGGTGGCAAAAGTGGGTCGCCTCCCGTATCCGATATGGTTTCGATCCTTTCGCTCTTGGTAACCACGCGCCCGCACGCGGGAACACAAAGTAAGCAAGCGTCGCGGACGGTTGAGCGGCGACTGGTAGCGAGACGCGACCGTCGGGAGCGTCTCGGACAGTCGAACGGCGACCGAAGGGAGCCGTGAGACAGGGGAGCCGTGAGACAGGGGAGCCGTGAGACAAGGGAGCCGTGAGACAAGGGAGTT
>SLIW01000034.1 GCA_007135435.1 Natronomonas sp. | reverse complement strand
GAGGGCTCGGCCGTGTCGGTCCGTTTGGACTCCGCCGTGCCGGTTCGTTTGGACTCCGCCGTGCCGGTTCGTTTGGACTCCGCCGTGCCGGTTCGTTTGGACTCCGCCGTGCCGGTTCGTCCGGACCCCGCCGTGACGATCCGGACGGCTGCCCACGCGACCGCCAGCATCGCCGCCAGGACGACGATCTGCAGGTACACCCACAGCGGCAGGCCCAGGTACAGCTGGGTGAACCCACGCAGCGCGTAGAGGTTGCCGACCGCGAGCGCGAACAGCAGGGCGAGCAGGGCGTAGAACGCGTACCGCGACGACGGGTCGACGGTCGCCGTCTGTCGCCGGGCCGAACGCTGTCGTGACACGGTCGACAGTGCAGAGTACCCGTAGTTAGGTGCTGCGGTGTCTCTCCGGGAGTCTCGACGAACCAGCCCATCGAATCCGGGCATCGACGACACCCGAACGGTGGACGTGTCGACACTCATATATTCGAAGTATCGAAACTATCGTTTTCGAAGTAACGGTACGCGTGATATTATTTTCGAAGTAACGTTACTCATGACCCCGAGGTCGGAGCAGCCGGCGTTCAGGGGACCATCGATCACGGACCGACCCGGACGAGCCACCCGGTTGAGCGGACGAGCCACCCGGTTGAGCGGACGACCAGCGCGTTGGACGCCCCGGTTCCGTGCGGCAGTATCCCCGTCGATGGGGGCGGGCTGTCGTATCCCAGTCGACGGGAGCGGTCACCCCCGGTGCACCCACGCCCGCAACCGCGCCACGCCGGCGGGAAGCGCGGGGAGAAGGAAATCTTCAAAGGGACGCCGGGTGCATTGGCACACAATGGCCGTAGTACCGTACGAGCTGCTGGCGTTCCTTCTCTTCGCGCTGGTGACGGTCGGTGCGAGCCTGGGGGTGGTCCTGGTCAGGGACGTGTGGCACGCCGCGCTCCTCCTGGGCGTGGCGCTGCTGTCCGTGGCCATCCACTACGTGATGCTCCGGGCGGAGTTCCTCGCGGTGATGCAGGTGCTCGTGTACGTCGGCGGCGTGCTCGTGCTGATCACGTTCGCCGTCATGTTCACCCGCCGCGTACCCATCGAGGAGCGCGAGGGGGTGGCGGAATGAGGTATCTACCGGAGGTGCCGGCATGACGAGTCGGCCGGAGCTCCACCGCGGCAGCAAGGTCGCCGGGATCCTCGCCGTCGGGCTGTTCGGCTTCCTCGCGGCGGTGTTCCTCACCGCCGGCTTCGGCCCCCCGCAGGGCTTCCCCGAGGGGTCGATCACGCGCTCGATCGGCTACGCGATGTTCAACCTGCCCGGCGGCGACGTCGACAGCGAGGGCTTCCTCGTGGCGTTCGTCCTGATCGCCGTGGTGCTGGACGCGGCCCTCGACGGGGCCGTCATGCTCGCCAAGCGCGAGGACGGGGAGGACTACTGATGCTCGAGGCAGTCCCCGTCGAGTACTACCTGGTCCTGTCGGCGGCGGTCTTCTGTATCGGCCTGTTCGGCGTCCTCACCCGCCGGAACGCGCTGATGTTCCTGATGAGCGTCGAGCTGATGCTCAACGCCGCGAACATCAACCTCGTGGCGTTCGCCCTCTACTGGGGGGAGCTGACCGGCCAGGTGTTCGTGCTGTTCACGATGTCGCTGGCGGCCGCCGAGGTCGCCATCGGCATCGGCATCATCCTGGTACTGTACCGCAACTACGACGACGTCGACGTGACGGACGCGACGACCATGAGGTGGTAACATGTTCGCGTGGTTCTTCCAGTTCGCGCCGGCCATCGCCGTGCTGCCGTTCGTGTCGTTCCTCCTCGCGCTCGTCGCGGGGCGCTGGCTGCCGCGGAAGGGCGCGCTCGCGGGCATCCTCGCGACCGGCGGGTCGCTCCTCCTCTCGCTGGGGGTGCTGGCCGCGGTCGTCTCCGGGCACACCCACGAGCAGACCCTCTACACCTTCGTCGACGCCCAGGAGACCTTCTCGCTGACGTTCGGCATCCTGCTCGACCAGCTGTCGGCGGCGATGCTGGTCATCGTCTCGCTCATCGCCTTCCTGGTGCACGTCTTCTCGCTGGGGTACATGAACGCCGAGGGCGAGCCCGGCCTCCCGCGGTACTACGCCGGCCTCGGGCTCTTCTCGGCGAGCATGCTCGCGTTCGTCTTCGCCGACAACCTGCTGATGGCGTTCGTCTTCTTCGAGCTCGTCGGGCTGTGCTCGTGGCTGCTCATCGGCCACTGGTTCCGCGACCCGGCCCCGGCATCGGCGGCCAAGAAGGCGTTCCTCGTCACCCGCTTCGGCGACTACTTCTTCCTCGTCGGCGTCGTCGCCGTCCTCGTCACCTTCGGCACCGCCCAGTTCGCCGGGGCGGACGGCTTCCCGGCGCTGGCGGCGGAGGCCATCGACGCCGGCGAGTCGTTCTTCGGCCTCTCGGCGGAGGCGTGGGTCTCCGTGATCGGCCTGCTCGTCCTCGGGGGCGTCATCGGCAAGTCGGCGCAGTTCCCGCTGCACACCTGGCTGCCCGACGCCATGCAGGGTCCGACCCCGGTGTCGGCGCTCATCCACGCCGCGACCATGGTGGCGGCGGGCGTCTACCTCGTCGCCCGGATGTACGGCTTCTACCTCCTCTCGCCGACGGTGCTGGGGATCATCGCCTTCGTCGGCGGCTTCACCGCGCTGTTCGCCGCGACGATGGGCGTCGTCAAGAACGAGCTCAAGCAGGTGCTCGCCTACTCGACGATCAGCCAGTACGGCTACATGATGCTCGCGCTCGGCGCCGGCAGCTACGTGGCCGCGTTCTTCCACCTGACGACACACGCGATCTTCAAGGCGCTGCTGTTCCTCGGCGCCGGGGCGGTCATCGTCGCCATGCACCACGACGAGGACATGTGGCTCATGGGCGGCCTGAGAGAGCACATGCGGGTGACGTACCTGACGTTCCTGGCGGGGTCGCTCGCCCTGGCGGGCATCTTCCCCTTCGCGGGCTTCTGGTCGAAGGACGAGGTGCTGTTCGACACCCTCGTCGTCGGCCTCGAGCAGCCGCTCCTGCTGGTGGCGTACCTGATGGCCCTCGCGGCCGTGTTCGTCACCGCGTTCTACACCATCCGGATGGTGCTGTTGACCTTCCACGGCGACCCGCGGACCGACGTCGCCGAGTCGCCCCACGCCGTCGGCCTCTCGATCAAGGCCCCGCTCGTCGTGCTGGGCGTCCTCGCGGTCGTCGCCGGCGCGATCAACCTCGTCCCCGTCGAGAAGCTGACCGGCCTCCGGGTGTCGTTCCTGTCGTCGTTCCTCGGGTCGGACCGGGGGCTGCTCACCCACAACGCCCACTACGTCGACCTCCGGACCGAGTACGCTGGCTACGAGACGGGCGCCATCGTCAGCGAGCCGGTGACGGTCCTGCTCGGCGTCGCCCTCGGCTTCGGCCTCGCGATCGCCGGCGCCGTCGCCGCCTTCCTCCTCTACCGCGACGCCGACCCGGTCCGGCACACCGAGCGGCTCGGCAGCATCCACACGCTGCTCGTGCACAACTACTACCAGGACGAGTACCAGGTGTGGCTCGCCGAGGGGCTCAGCCTCCGGACCGCACGCGCGGCCGACACCTTCGACCAGGGGGTCATCGACGGCGCGGTGAACGCGACCTCGAGCGTGAGCCTCCTCTCGGGGGACCGCATCCGGCGCGTCCAGACCGGCGTCGTGACCAACTACGCGGCGCTGGTCGTCCTCGGCCTGCTGGCGCTGCTCGTCGGCTTCGCGCTCTACGGGGGGTGGTTCTGAATGTGGATCGAGACGCTCATCGGGCTGTGCTTCCTCGCCGCGGCGGTCGTCTTCGTCGCGCCCGACCGCCACGCCGGGAAGCTCGCCTTCTGGCTGTCGACCCTCCCGCTCGCCCTCTCGCTGTACCTCTACGCGGCCTTCGACGGCAGCGGCAACGCGCTGCTCGGCGGCGACGTCGCCTACGAGACGCGGTTCGAGTGGCTCCAGCTGGGCCCGTACGCGGTCAACTACCACGTCGGCCTCGACGGCATCTCCCTCCCCCTGGTCGTGCTGTCGACGGTGCTGGCGACGCTGGCCATCCTCAGCGCGTGGACGCCCATCGACGAGCGACAGAGCGAGTTCTACGGGCTGATGCTCTTCCTCGAGGGCAGCCTGCTCGGCGTCTTCGCGGCGCTCGACTTCATCCTCTGGTTCGTCTTCTGGGAGGCGGTCCTCGTGCCGATGTACTTCCTCATCGGGATCTGGGGCGGCCCGCGCCGGAAGTACGCCGCGATCAAGTTCTTCGTCTACACGAACGTGGCGTCGCTGGTGATGTTCATCGGCTTCTTCGCCCTGGTGTTCGGCCTCGGCGACGCGATCGGCTCCACCGGCCTCCCGGAGGTCGCCCAGGCGCTGGAGGCCGGTCAGCTCGGCTCGCTCGGACCCCTCGGTCCCGAGGCCGTGGCGATGGGGGCGTTCCTCGCCCTGTTCGTCGGCTTCGCGGTGAAGGTCCCGGTCGTCCCCTTCCACACCTGGCTGCCGGACGCCCACGTCGAGGCACCCTCTCCGGCCTCCGTGCTCCTGGCGGGGGTCCTCCTGAAGATGGGGACCTACGCCCTGTTGCGGTTCAACTTCACGATGCTCCCCGAGCAGGCGGTGACGCTCGCCGTCCCGATCGCGCTGTTCGCCCTCGTGTCGGTC
Organism: Natronomonas sp.; assembly: GCA_007135435.1. Classification (GTDB taxonomy): domain Archaea; phylum Halobacteriota; class Halobacteria; order Halobacteriales; family Haloarculaceae; genus Natronomonas. The sequence goes on along the minus strand of SLIW01000034.1, from coordinate 1,888 downwards.
ATCTACGGCGCGCTCCTGGCGCTGGCGCAGTCGGACCTCAAGCGCATCGTCGCCTACTCGTCGGTGTCGTCGATGGGTTACGTCATCCTGGGGCTCGTCGCCTACACCGTCTACGGCGTCGGCGGCGCCACCTTCCAGATGGTCGCCCACGGGCTCATCTCGGGGCTGCTGTTCATGACCGTCGGCGTCTTCTACAACGCGACCCACACCCGGATGGTCGGCGACATGGCCGGCCTCGCCGACCGGATGCCGGTCACCGCGGGCGTCTTCGTCGCCGGCGCCTTCGCCTACATGGGCCTGCCGCTGATGGCCGGCTTCGCCGCCGAGCTGTTCATCTTCCTCGGCGCCTTCGAGTCGACGGTCCTGCCGGGCGCGCCCGTCTTCACCGCGGTCGCGATGTTCGGCATCGTCATCGTCGCCGGCTACCTGCTGTGGGCGATGCAGCGGTCGCTGTTCGGCCCCTACCGCCTGGAGACCGACTACGAGGTCGGCCCCGCCCCGCTCCAGGACGTGGTGCCCATCGTCACGCTGGTGCTGCTCATCGTCGTCCTGGGGGTCGCCCCGGACCTCTTCTTCGAGATGATCCGGGACGCCTCCCTCGACGTCGTCGCGCTGGGGGGTGAGCCGTGATGGAGAACTGGCTGCTGCTCACGCCGGTCGCCGGGTTCCTCCTGGCGGCGCTGGCGCTGTTCGTCGTCGACTCGATCGACCCCGAACGCACGGGCGGTGGGGCGCTGGCGGGCATCACGACGGCCGGCGCGGTGGTGACGCTCGCCAGCTCCGGCGTGCTCCTGCTGTCGGGGGCCGTCGCGGGCGGCGTCGAGCTGTTCGACGGCCAGCTCGTCGTCGACGAGATGAGCCTGTTCTTCACGTTCATCTTCGGGAGCGTGACGGCCCTCGTGGCGCTGGCCTCGGTCGACTACACCCGCGGGATGCCCCACCAGGCGGAGTACTACCTCCTCGTCCTGCTCGCGGCGACCGGGATGACGCTCATGGCCTCCGCCAACAGCCTCGCGATCGTCTTCATCTCCATCGAGCTCTCGAGCCTGCCCTCCTACGCGCTCGTCGCCTACCTGAAGCACAACCGCGGGTCGGTCGAGGCCGGCCTGAAGTACTTCCTCATCGGCGCGCTGTCGTCGGCGATCCTCGTCTACGGCATCTCGCTGGTGTACGCCTCGACGGGGAGCCTCCTGCTCCCGGACGTGGCCGCCGCGGCGGGCGAGGCCGCCGAGACCTACCCCGGCGTCTTCGGCGTCGGCGTGCTGATGGTGCTGGGCGGCTTCGCGTTCAAGACCGCCTCCGTGCCGTTCCACTTCTGGGCGCCGGAGGCCTACGAGGGGGCGCCCGCGCCGGTGGCGGCGTTCCTCTCGTCGGCGTCGAAGGCGGCGGGCTTCGTCGTCCTCTTCCGGGTCTTCGTCGTCGGCTTCCCCATCGACGTCGTCTTCGTGAGCGTCGACTGGGTGCTCGCCTTCCAGGTGCTGGCCGTCGTGACGATGACCCTCGGCAACTTCGCCGCCGCCGTCCAGGACAACGTCAAGCGGATGCTGGCGTACTCCTCGATCGGCCACGCCGGCTACGCGCTCATCGCGGTCGCCGCGCTCACCGGCTACAGCGCCGGCGCCGACGCGACCGTCCTCGGCGCCGGCATGCTCCACCTGCTCGTCTACGGCTTCATGAACACCGGCGCGTTCCTCTTCGTCGCGCTCGTCGAGTACTGGGAGGTCGGCCGCACCTTCGAGGACTACAACGGGCTCGCCAGGGAGGCGCCGGTCGCCTGCGTCGCGATGACCGTCTTCATGTTCTCGCTTGCTGGGCTGCCCGTCGGCGGCGGCTTCCTCTCGAAGTACTACCTCTTCGCCGGCGCGGTCGGCGCGGGCGTCTGGTGGCT
>SLIW01000202.1 GCA_007135435.1 Natronomonas sp. | reverse complement strand
GTCCACCCGTCCGTCGTCGGGCTCCGTCGCCTCGTGGATCACCCGCTGGATGCCGGGGTCGCGGAGGGCGGGGTGGTTCGCGATGCGGACGGTCCCCGCCTCGCGGTCGTGGTCGATCAGCCCCGCGTCATCGAGCCGCGGGAGGTGACGGTGGTGGAGCGCGGCGAGGGTCCGGTCGTGCTCGTCTCTGGGGACGTCGACGAGCGGCGTCCCGGCGCGCGTGGCCACGACCCAGGTCGCGAGGTCGCTCTCGGAGACCTGGTGGACGCGAGTGGTCAGCACGGCCAGCACGAGTCGTCGATTCCGGTCGCGGAGGCTCTCGAAGACCGTCGACCGAACGACCGGCTCCTGTCGCTGTGCCATGTGTCGGTGGTGGAATGGTGCTTGAAAAACGGTGGTGGCTAAACGATTAGGCACCCCTCGTGATATGGCCGGAGCGCCCCCGAGGCGCCGCGCTTCCCGGCCAGATTGTTGGAATTACGGTCGAGGAACCTCGCCGCCGTGGTAGGTGGTGTCGTCGGCTGCGGTGGTTGGTGGTGTTGTCGGCTGCGGTGGTGGATGGTGTCGTCGGCCGCGGTGATGGGTGGTGTCGTCCACCTTCCGAATGGGGTCGTCTCCGCCGGCACGGACGTAATTTCAGCGTCAGTGACAGGTTTATGGGTCCTCGCGGTATCGTACGACCATGCACGACCCGACGTCCGACCGACCGGTGCTGTGGTCGCCGGCGGACGAGACCATCGGCCGCTACCGGGCGCTCCTCGAGACGGTCGACGCGGGCCTCTTCCACCTCGACGGCGACGGCCGGTTCGTCGGTCTCGACGACGCCCTCGTCGACCTCGCGGGTCGCGACCGCGACTCGCTCGTGGGGGCCGAACACACCGCGCTCTTCGAGGACGCCCTCACCGACCTCAACGACGGCGGGGCGGACGCGACCGGGAGTGATGGCGCCGTACGGACCGTCTCGACCACCGTCCTGGCCGGTTCGGGGGATCGAGTCCCGGTCGAGGTCCGGTTCAGTCACCTGGACGAGGATCCGGCGAGCGTCGTTGGCGCGGTCAGGACCACGGGCCGGAGAAACGGCTCGGACACCGACGGCGGCGTGGATCTCGACGGCTCCGATAGCGGGGCCGCTGTGGACTTCGACGCCACCACCGATACCGGCGGCGAACGGGATCATCCACTCGATGGGACCGACGGTACTCGTGGGCTTCACGAACGCGGAGCGCACGAACGCGCCCACGGCGGCGGGATCGACGAGGTGCTCGACCGGGTGACGGACGCGTTCTACGCCGTCGACACCGAGTGGCGGGTCACCCACGCGAACACCCGGGTCGAGGACCTCACCGGGACGCCGCGGGACGAGCTCGTGGGCGAGAACGTCTGGGACGTGTTCACGGAGGCCGTCGGCACCGAGGTCTACGAGCTGGACCACCACGCGATGGAGACCGGCGAACCGCTGTCCTACGAGACGTACTTCGAGCCGTGGGACACCTGGTTCGAGTCGAACCTGTACCCGTCGGAGACCGGGATGTCGATCTACTTCCGGGACGTCACCGAACGCAAGGAGCGCGAGCAGCGGCTCAGGCGCTACGAGACGATCGTCGAGACGGTCAACGACGGGATCTACGTGGTCGACGAGGACCGCCGGTACACGATGGTCAACGAGGCCTTCGCGGAGCTGACGGGCTACGAGCGCGCGGACCTCGTCGGCGAGCACGTCTCCCTCGTCGTCGACGAGGAGGCGATCGAGATGGCCAGGGAGGCCGAGGAGGCGATGGAGGCCGCGGAGGCGGTGTCGCCGACGGTCGAGACCGAGATCGTGACGGCGTCGGGCGACCGGGTCCCGGTGGAGGCGGGCTTCGCGCTGCTCCCGGGCGAGGGTCGTGAGTACCGGGTCGGCGTGACCCGCGACCTCAGCGACCGCCGGGAGCGCGAGCGGAGGCTCCGCGAGTCCGAGGAGCGCTACCGTGCGCTCGCCGAGCACTTCCCGAACGGGATCGTGACGATGTTCGACCGCGACCGCCGCTACACGCTGGCCGCCGGCCGGGGCTTCGACGTCATCGACGCCGAGCCGGAGGACCTCGAGGGCCGCCGGTTCGACGAGGTCTGGGACGAGACGTCGGTGGAGGCGCTCGAGCCGGTGTTCGAGGCCGTCCTCGACGGCTCGGCGCGGACGGTCGAACTGTCCGATGCCGGCCGGGAATGGGTCGTCCACGGCGTCCCGATCACCGACGGGGAGGGCACCGTCCTCGCCGGGATGACGATGGCCCAGGACATCACCGAGCGAAAGCGAGCAGAACGGGAGCTGCAGCGGCACCGCGACCAGCTCGAGACGCTCGTCCAGCTGCTGCCGGTCGGGGTGGTCGTCGCGGACGCCGACGGGCGGCTCGTCAGAGCCAACGACCGGGCCCGCGAGATGTGGGGGGGCGACGTCTTCGCCGCGCAGTCGGTCCCGGAGTACGACCCGTCCTGGACGACCGTCCGGTGGGCAGACACGGGTGAGCCCGTCCCGCCCGAGGAGCGGACGCTCGCGCGGGCCCTCCGCGGCGAGGAGGTGACCGACCCCGACGAGTTCGCCTTCGAGAGCCTCGATGGCGACCGTCGGGTCGTCCGCTCGTACGGGATGCCGATCCGCGACGCGGAGGGACGGATCGCCCGCGGCGTGGTCGTCCAGATCGACGTCACCGAGCTCCGCGAGTACCAGCGGCGGCTGGAGGCGTCCAACGAACGGCTCGAGTCGTCGAAGGAACGCCTGGAGGCGTCGAAGGAACGTCTCGAGGCATCGAAGGAGCGTCTCGAGGCGTCCAACGAGCGGCTCGAGCAGTTCGCGTACGCCGCCTCCCACGACCTCCAGGAGCCGCTGCGGATGGTCGCGAGCTACCTCTCGCTGCTCGAGCGACGCTACGGCGACGACCTGGACGGGGACGCCCGGGAGTTCCTCGGGTTCGCCGTCGACGGCGCCGAACGGATGCGGCACATGATCGAGGCGCTGCTGGAGTACTCGCGCGTCGAGAAGCGCGGCGATCCCTTCGAGGCGGTCGACCTCGACGCCGTCCTCGCCGACGTCCGCGAGGACTACCGGATGCGGATCGCGGAGACCGACGCGGAGGTCACCGCCGATCCGCTGCCGACCGTGGAGGGCGACCCGTCCCAGCTGCGGCGGGTCCTCGGGAACCTGCTCGACAACGCTCTCGAGTACAGCGGCGAGGGGACCCCGCGGGTGCACGTCTCGGCCGAACGCCGGGGCGAGGAGTGCCTCGTCGCGGTCAGCGACGAGGGCGTCGGCGTCGACCCGTCGCACGCCGACCGGATCTTCGAGGTGTTCGAGCGGCTCCACACCCACGAGGACCACCCCGGGACGGGCATCGGGCTGGCGCTCTGTCGCCGGATCGTCGAGCGCCACGGCGGGGACATCTGGGTCGACGCCGAGCGGGACGATGGCACAACCTTTTATTTTACCCTCCCCATCTGTGAAGAGGACGATGGCTGACACCTCCAGCACCGAGCCGGTCGACATCCTGCTCGTCGAGGACAACCCCGGCGACGTCCGGCTCACGCGGGAGGCGTTCGCGGGCGCGGAACTCGACTGCGAGCTCCACGTGGTCGGCGACGGCGAGGCGGCGCTCGACTTCCTCCACCGCCGCGGCGCCCACGAGACGGCACCACGACCGGACCTGGTCCTCCTGGATCTGAACCTCCCCCGCATGAGCGGCCTCGAGGTCCTCGAGGCGATCGCGGAGGAGCCGGCGCTCCGCCGGCTCCCGGTCGTGGTGCTCACCAGCTCGACCGCCGAGGAGGACGTCGTCGAGAGCTACGAGCAGTGCTCGAACGCCTACCTCACGAAGCCGGTCGACCCCGACGAGTTCGTCGAGGTCGTCCGCCGCTTCGAGGCGTTCTGGCTCGAGACCGCCACGCTTCCTCCGCAACTCACCCGACCATGACCGCCGACCGGACGCCCGACGACCGGGACGACCGCCCGCGGGACCTGCGGGTCCTGCTGGTCGAGGACAACCCCGGCGACGCCCGCTACATCGAGGAGCTGTTCCACGAGGCCGAGGACCTGGCCCGGCGGATGTTCGACGACGGGGGACCGCGACGAGGCGGCTCGACATCCGGAGGAGGCTCGGCCGCCGGGCTCGACCGAGGCGACCCCGAACCACCCGGTGACGTGTCGTCCGGATCGACCGGCGCCGGAGGCACGGCGACCGATCCGGCGCTCGAGAGTGGCCCCGGCTCCGAGGTGGGTGGGACCGCCGAGGACGACGGCGGAGCCGAACCCGGAGGGGCCGCGTCGGCCGGCGAGACGGCCGGGCGGGACGTCGACGAGGCCGACGGGGCGGCGACGGAGGGGTCCGGGACCGAGGTCGGCGTCGAGGCGGCGACGAGCGTCCGGGAGCCCGGTCCCCGCGAGGGGACGACGCTCGAGCACGTCACCAGGCTCGGCGACGGGCTCGACCGGCTCCGCGACGAGCGGTTCGACGCCGTCCTGCTGGACCTGAACCTGCCCGACAGCGGCGGGATGGACACCCTCACCAGCCTCCGCGAGACGGACGAGCTGATCCCGGTGGTGGTCCTCACCGGCGTGACCGACCAGGACGCCGGCATCGCGGCGCTCCGCGAGGGCGCCGAGGAGTACCTGGTGAAGGACGAGATCACGCCGGGCGTCCTCGTCCGATCGGTCGCCCACGCGATCGAGCGGAAGGCCCACGAGCGGCGCCAGCGTCGCTACGAGACGCTCATCGAGGAGTCGACCGACGTGAACGCGATCGTCGATCCCGACGGGACGATCCAGTACGTCACGCCGCCGGTCGAGCGGGTCCTCGGGTGGACACCCACCGAGCTCGTCGGCGGGGACGTCTTCGCGCACGTCCACCCCGAGGACGCCGAGGAGGTCCGCGAGGAGTTCGAACGGACGATCGACGAGCCCGACTACCGCGGCGAGGTCGAGTTCCGCTTCGCGGCCCGCGACGAGTCGTGGGTGGACATCCACGCGCGGTGGCGGAACCTCCTCGAGGACGCCGTGATCGGAGGGATCGTCGTCTACACCCACGACGTCACCGAGCGCAAGGAGTACGAACGGCAGCTCGAGCGCCAGCGGGAGCGGCTGGCGGCGCTGAACCAGCTCAACAGCGTCGTCCACCGGGTGACGGAGGCGGTCATCGAGCGCTCGACGCGCGAGGAGATCGAGCGTATCGTCTGCGAGCGACTGGTGGAGCCCTACCGCTTCGCCTGGATCGGCGAGGTGGACGGCGGCTCGGGGACGGTGCGGCCGACCGCCAGCGCCGGCGACGGCGTGGAGGCCTACCTCGAGGGGATCGAGATCACGGTCGGGCCCGACGACGAGCGCGCCGACGGGCCGACGGGGCGGGCGTTCCGCACCGGCGAGGTCCAGACCGCCCGGGACGTCCGTACGGACCCCGACTACGCGCCGTGGCGCGAGGAGGCCCTCGAGTACGGCGTGCGGTCGTCCGCCGCGATCCCGATCCGCCACGAGGAGACCATCTACGGCGTGCTGAACGTCTACTCGGAGCGGCCGGACGGGTTCAGACATGAGGAGCGGACCCTCCTCGGCCACCTGGGGGAGATCATCGGCCACGCCATCGCGGCCACCGAGCACAAGCAGGCGCTGTTGAGCGACGCGGTCGTCGAACTCGAGATCGGCATCCCGGACCTCTTCGCCGACCGCGCCGAGGGGATGGACGACCCCGTCGTCGTCGAGCGCGCCGTCCCGGTCGGCGACGGGACGTTCCTCCTGTACGGCGTGACGGGCGCGTCAACCGCAGAGGTGCTCGAGGCCCTCGGGAAGGAGGACGACAGCTGGGAGGAGCTGTCGACCATCTCGGAGCACCCCGACGGCGAGGTCCGCTTCGAGCTCCGGGTCTCCGAGCCGGACACGCTGACGGCGATCGCCGAGCACGGCGGCTCGCTCGAGCGGGCCGTCCTCGAGGACGGCGACTACCGGATGACCGTCCACCTCCCGCAGGGGGTCGACGTCAGGGAGGTCATCGAGGAGATCCGCGAGCAGCTCCCGCAGGCGGACGTCCTGGCCCGCCGGCAGGTGACCGACGACGAGCCCTCGCGGCGGTTGACCGACGCCTGGATGGACCAGCTGACCGATCGCCAGCGGACCGCGATCGAGGTGGCCCACTACTCGGGGTTCTTCGAGTGGCCGCGGGCCAGCTCGGGCGAGGAGGTCGCCGAGTCGATGAACGTCTCCGCGCCCACCTTCCACCAGCACGTCCGGGCCGCCGAGCAGAAGCTGTTCAACGCGCTGCTCGAGGAGCCCGCCACCAAGCGGCGAGACCGGAACACCGAGTGACGAGCGGGGTGCGATCGGCTGGTGGCTCCTGCGGTTCTCGAAGCCTATCGGGCCGTTACCGCATCTCAGCCCAACCCACAGGGTGGTCGGGTAGGGGCCGTGCTTGGCGTGCATACCACCCCGGTCAGCGACGGACCTGGACAGCAGATTGATACCGGCGGTCGTCCAAGGTCCGCGGAGGATCGACGATGCCGACCGACGACCCCCGCGTGGCGTCCCTGCTCCCCTCGGCGACCGAGATCGTCTACGCGCTCGGCGTCGAGCC
>SLIW01000038.1 GCA_007135435.1 Natronomonas sp. | reverse complement strand
TTGCCAGCGAGGGGTACGTGCACCGACGGAGGGTCGCGAGGGGTGAGTGCGACGGTGCCCTACCCGGTGGATTCGGCCGTCTGGGCGATTCAGAACTCGGTGATCACCGGGATCCCGTAGGTGTCGAAGTCGGTCATCGACGCAAGTGTCTCCGACGCGTCCTCGAGGGCGACCGTCTCGGTGATGCCTGCTCCGGGATCGAGCTTCCCGGCCGCCATCATCCGGAAGATCTCGTCGAATCGCGCGGGGGGCATCCCCTTCGATCCCACCACGGTGAACTCGTTGTGGACCATGAGGTCGGTCGGCAACGCGATCTCCCCCTGCTCCTCTTCGGTCGTGAGCCCGACCTGGACGTGCGTCCCCCGCCGACGGAGACTGGCCACCGAGTTCCGGCAGGTGGTCGCGATCCCGAGGGCGTCGACCGACACGTGCGCGCCACCTCCAGTGAGCGCGACGACCGCTCCGGGCACGTCGTCGGTCTCCGTCGCGTCGACGACCTCGCTGGCGCCGAGATCCCTGGCGATCGCCAGCGTCTCGTCGTCGATGTCGACCGCGACGACATTCGCCCCAAGCGCGTCGGCGATGTGGACCGCCGACAGGCCGACGCCGCCGCAGCCGTGGATGGCGACCCAGTCGCCCGCCGAGACGTCTGCGCGGTGGACGAGCGCGTGGAACGCCGTGACGAAGCGGCATCCCAGGCTGGCCATGTCGAGCGACGAGACCCCCTCCGGCAGCCGGACGACGTTGACGTCGGCGAACGGCACGGCGAACCGTTCCGCGAACGCTCCGGGGAGGGCGTCGTGGAAGCCCAGCCCCATGCCGTGCTCGCAGACGTTCGGGTGTCCGGTCCGGCACTGCCGGCAGGCACCCTCCGCGACGTAGAACGGGACGGTGACGTGGTCGCCCTCCGCGATGCTCTGGACGCGGTCGCCGACCGCGACGACCGTCCCGGCGGGTTCGTGCCCGAGGATCTGGCCGGGTTCGAGGTCCATCCCCGCCCAGGTCCAGTCACCCACCCAGGCGTGCCAGTCGCTCCGACAGATCCCGCAGGCCTCCGTCTCGACCACCACGCCGGTCGGCGTGGGCTCCGGCTCGTCGACGTCCGTGACCGACAGCGGTTCACCGTACGCCGTGAATACAGCGGCTCGCATCGACTACGGCTCCGTGGTCGCCGGCTCGATGTTCTGGTTCACGTGGAAGACGTTGTCGGGATCGTACCGGGCCTTGACCTCCTGGAGTCGTTCGTAGTTGTCGCCGTAGGTTGCCCGGATCCGGTCCTGGCCTTCTTCCATCATGAAGTTGATGTAGGAACCGCCGGCCGAGTGCTCGTGCAGCGCCTCCCAGTACTGGCGTGCCCACTCGGTGATCGTCTCGCGCTTGGCCGGGTCCGGATCGACGCCGGCGATGACCATCGACCAGTTCGCGTCGCGGTAGCGCCAGGCCGTCTCGTCCGCGTCGACGCGGTGGACGGCGCCGTCGATCGGGTAGAGGTGCATCGTCGACTTCGCCGTCGGAACCTCCCCGAAGCGGACGTGCTCGGCGATCGCCTCGTCGCTCAACTCCCGCACGAAGTCGCCCTTCCAGTACCACTGGTCGCCCGGCGGGTACAGTTCGTCGAACATCGACTGGAGTGCCGGGTACGGCATCTCCCCGACGTGCTCGAACAGCGGCTCGGCGACGTCCCGCGCCGGCTGGAGCACCTCCTGGACCTCCTCCTCCGCGCCCAGGTAGCACCACAGCAGGCCGCAGACCGTCTCGCCGTGGATCGCCTCCGGGAACGGATCCCCGGCCGGCACCTCTGCGGTCAGGTAGAACGCGTACACGTCCTCGGGCGCCCGTGGCAGCCAGTCGCGATACCACCGCATCGTGGTCTCCAGTTCGTCGATCGGCCAGAACATCGGCCCCGCGACGACCGTGTCCACGGGGTGGAGCTGGAACTCGAACGACGTGACGACGCCGAAGTTGCCGCCACCGCCACGAAGTGCCCAGAACAGGTCCGGGTGCTCGTCCGCGCTCGCGTGCACGAAGCTGCCGTCGGCCAACACGACGTCGGCGCCCACGAGGTTGTCGATGGTCAGCCCGTACTTTCGGGACAGGTAGCCGTGTCCGCCGCCGAGCGTCAGGCCACCGACGCCGGTCGTGGAGATGACGCCGCTGACCGTCGCCAGTCCGAAGGCGTTGGTCGCGTGGTCGACGTCGCCCCAGGTACAGCCTGGCGCGACCCGGGCGATCCTCGCGTCGGGATCGACGTGGACGCCCGTCATGTCGGAGAGGTCGACGACCAGTCCGTCGTCGACGAGCGCGAGCCCCGGCCCGTTGTGGCCGCCGCTGCGGATCGCGATCTCCAGTTCGTGCTCGCGCGCGAGGTTCACGGCGGCCATCACGTCTCCGACGTCGGCACACCGGACGATCAGGCCCGGGTGCCTGTCGATCATCGCGTTGTAGATCGTCCGTGCCTCGTCGAACGTCGGATCACCGGGGGAGATCACCTCCCCTCGAAGGCGTTCCCGTGATTCGTCGACGATACCCCGCGTGGTTTCCGAACTCATGGTGGTTCCGAACTCATGGTGGGTGACTCATCTGATTGTGTGTGGGGTGATGGCGCCCGATCAGGCGTCGTGCATCAGGCTCCGGACGTCGGTGCCCGAGACCGATTGATCGTGGGTCTGTTCGGCGTGTTGCTGGACGAACCGGACCAGCTCGTCGACGTTCTCCGAGCGGACGAGGAACTCGCAGTCCTCGTAGCCGGCTCCCTTGCAGTTGACTTCTTTTACCATTGGTCGTCTCCATTCGCCAGGTGACTGGCGACGAGCGTCCGTAGACCGCCGTGGCGTGTATACGCATCCGCCGAGATTTCTCGCCGGCTGAGACGTCGCACACCGTGAGACGACCCGTGGGATAGCGCTATATCGGCGTGGACCGTCCAGGGGCCATGAAGCGCTCCTTCGAGGCCGAGACGGACGACCTCGTCCAGGTCCTCAGACACCGGCACGTGTTCGCGGAACTGCGGGAGGGTGCCCTCGAGAGGCGGGAGCTGGAGGACCGACTGGACGTCTCGCGGGCGACGAGCCACCGGTACGTGCGGACCCTCGCGGACCTCGGATTCGTGGAGAAGACCGACGGGAGGTTCGCACTCACCGACCTGGGGACCGACGTCGCCGGGACGGTGGCCACGTTCGAAGCGGAGGTCGGGACGCGCCTCCGCCTCGCCCCCATGGTGGATGCGGTGCGCGGGGTCAACCCACCGGTCGACGTCACGGCGTTCGAGGACGCGACGGTGACGACCGTCGACGGTGGCGACCCGTTCGCGCCGCTGACGCGGTTCGTCGGACTCGTCCAGGGGACCGAGACGCTTCGCGGGATCAACACGTGCCGGATCGCGCCGACCTACATGGAGGAGTTCCAGGGTCGCATCCTCGAGGGCATGCAGACGGAGCTCGTCGATGGTCCCCGGATCCTGGAGGACATCATGGAGCGCTACCCGGAGAAGTGCGTCCAGGTCTGCGTCTCGGGGAACCTGACCCTCTGGATCCGCGGCGGCTCCGATCCGTTGCCCGTCGGGCTCGTCGTCTTCGACGATCGCGTCGGGGTCGGGCTCTTCGATCGGACGAAGGGGGTCCTGGAGGCGTTCATCGACACGGCCGACCCCCGCGCCAGGGAGTGGGCGACGGCGGTGTACGACCGGTACCAGTCGGAGTCGATCCATCTGGAGGACTTCACGAAGAAGGGACTGCGTGAGGCGATGGCGGCGTGCTGAACGACCGGTCCAGCGAGTCTACAGCGTACGGAACGACCGGTCGAGGGCGATAGCAACGTGCAAAAACGGGGAACAGCAGCATGCAGACCGTATCGTTCAGCCGGAACCACGTGCTGCGGACCTCAACTGGTCGGTAAGGACCTCAGCTGGTCGGTAAGGCTAAGCCGTGCTACCGCGAGACGCACGTCATGGCGAAAGAGATCAGCTGCATCAACGCGGGGTTCGAGCACTGCGAATTCCTCGTCCGCTCGGAGAACGCGGACGAGGTCATCGAGTTCGCCCGACAGCACGCCAGGGGCGTCCACGACACCGACGCGTCCCGGGCGCACCTCGAGAACGTCCTGGTCGACGTCGACTCTCGGGAGCCGTAGCTCACGCTCGTCTCCGAGCCGGACGAGTCCCTCTGGACGGGCCGAGTCCATCAGTCCGGGTGAGTTCCCTGAACAAGTCGAGTCCCCGGCGAGCCCCGCGGGACGAAAGACCTCCCGGTGACGAAAACGGCCCCCGGGATGGGCTCTCCCGTGTCCCTTCCCGCTCCCGCTCCCCTCGCTCCCGCTCCCCTCACCGCTTCCTGGCCACCAGCGAGACGCTCTTCACACCGTACGACTGACAGGCGTTCACCGCCTGATCCGAGGTGAACTCGTAGTGGTGGTTCTCCCGGCGCTCGGTGACGTCGAAGCCGGGCGTCTCGATGAGCGACTCGTAGTCGTCGACCTGCTCGGCGCCGCCGATGCAGGCGGCCCAGAGGTCCGCGTTGGACTTGATGCTGTCGGGCATCCGCGACTCACTGACGATGTCCGAGAGGGCCAGCCGGCCGTCGGGGCCGAGGACGCGGGCGATCTCCTCGAAGACCCGGTCCTTCTGCGCGGAGAGGTTGATCACGCCGTTCGAGATCACCACGTCGAAGCTCCCGTCCTCGAACGGGAGGTCCTCGATGTATCCTTCCTCGAAGGTCACGTTCTCGAATCCGGCCTCGTCGCGGAGCCGTCGGGACTTCTCCAGCTGCTCGGCGGTCATGTCGAGGCCGGTGACGCTCCCGGTCTCGCCGACGTGGAGTGCCGCGACGAAGACGTCCGTCCCCGAGCCCGAACCGAGGTCGAGGACGTGGTCGCCCTCCCGGAGGTCGGCGAGGTCGAAGTGGTAGCCGACGCCGGCGAAGGAGTCGATCGCGTCGGCGGGGATCCTGTCGAGGTCGTCGGGCGAGTACCCCAGCCGTTCGGCCAGCGGTCGTCCCATCTCGAAGTGGAACTCCCCGTCCGGCGCCTGGGCCACGCTCCCGTAGACCGCCTTCACCTCCCGTTCGAGCCTGTCGACGTCGAGTGATTGTGCCATCTCACTCACCCCCATCGACCTGCTCTCCGAGCGCTTCCACGTCGACACCGTTCACTGTCCGCTTCGATACTGCCATGAATATATCACCAATAATAATTCAAGTCCCCGACCAGCATAAAGCTACCAGGACACGAGCTATCACGGCGCCGAACGTATCTCCACCGTACGTGGTGGCTCCGGGAATCCGTCCCGAACGGTCGCCACCCACGTAACGGGTCCCCCTCTACCGGTCTTCGTCGCCTGGGTCATCGCCACCGTCATCGCCATCGCCTCCGTCATCGCCATCGCCATCACCGTTACCCGCGTCCTCCCGACCCCTGGTCTGCTCACGAGCACCCTGGATAGCCGCCACACGTTCGTCCCGTCGACGGATGGCCGCCGGGAGCGACTCCTCGTACTCGTGGAAGCCGGCCCCCGACGCGACGCCGGTCCGCCCGGCGTCGATCCGGTCCTCGAACACGGGGCCCGCCTCGGTCGCGGTGGAGAGGTGCGGGTAGAGGTCGTCTGCGACGTCCCTGAAGAGGTCCACCCCGGAGAGGTCCGCCGTCTCGAACGGACCGACGGCGGCCGTCCGCATCGCGTAGCCGTCCCGGACGGCGCGCTCGACATCCTCCAGCGAGGCCACGCCCTCTTCGACCAGGTGCGCACACTCCCTGAGCACCGCGAACTGGATCCGGTTCCAGACGAAGCCGGGGACGTCGCGCTCGACGACGATCGGCGTGCGATCCACCCCCTCGACGAACCCGACCGTCCGATCGCGGACCTCCGGGGCCGTCTCGGTCCCGCTGACGACCTCGACGAGCGGCAGCAGGTACGGCGGGTTCCACCAGTGGCACCCGACGACCCGCTCCGGCTCGTCGACGAACGCGCCCAGCTCGGTGATCGGGATGCCCGACGTGTTGGAGGCCAGGACCGCCTCGGCCGGCGCGGCGTCCGCGATCGCCTCGAACACTTCCCGCTTGACGTCGCGGTCCTCCGAGACCGTCTCTAGGACGAGTTCGGCGTCGCCCACGCCCGAGGCGGTGTCGAGAGTGAACGCTATTCGATCGCGTATCTCGGCGGCGTCTGCGTCCAGGAGCTCCTCGCTCCGGAGGAACGCCACCGCATCGGCGATCGTCTCCCTGGCCGCATCGAGGTTCGACTGCCGGTGGTCGATAAGGGTCGTGGACGTCCCGTGCCGGGCGAACTGGACGGCGAGGCCCGATCCCATCGTCCCGGCCCCGACGATCGCCGCGCGAGCGGGTGGTGCAGCCATGGTGGGGGCTGCGAGAACGCGGGCGATAAAGGTACGTGCGGTCGCGCTGCCGACGGTGGCCGGTTTACGCGTCGTCCAGCGCCTCGACCAGCTCGACGACGTACCCACCGGGGCCTTCGATGAACGAGACGCGGGCGTCGGCGACGTCCATCGTCACCGGGCCGTCGTGGACCTCACAGCCGGTCTCCTCGACCATCCGCTCGGTCGCGGCGTCGACGTCGTCGACGGAGACCGCGACGTGGTCGAGGGTCTCCCGACCCGGTTCGGGGACGTCCCTGT
>SLIW01000165.1 GCA_007135435.1 Natronomonas sp. | reverse complement strand
TCCCGATCTTCGTGCTGTTCGTCCTGAAGGTTAGACCGACCGACCCTCGCCGACCCGACGTCCCGCTCCGCGAGGGCCTCCGGCTCCGCCCGCTGGTCGGGCTCGTCGTCCGGCCGCGGATCGCGTTCCCGCTCCTGATCGCGATGGCCGGCACGTACGTCGTCCAGGGGCTGCTCTCGTTCCTCCCGGCGTTCCTCGTGGCGTTCCACGGCTACACGCCGACCGCCGCCGGCGTCGCCTTCTCGGCGTTCTTCGTGATCCGGGCGGTCAGCCAGCTCCTCCTGGGGCGGGCGTCCGACGCCTACGGCCGGGACGCCGCGCTCGCCGTGGCCATGCTCGCCGGAGGGGTCGGCCTCCCGCTCGTCGTCGTTGGCGAGGGACTCCTCGCGATCGCCGTCGGGGTCGCCCTGGCCGGCGTCGCCTCGAGCTTCTTCGCGGCGATCGACCCGCGGTTCCTGGACGCCATCCCCGACGACCAGGAGGGGACGGGGTTCGGGCTCGTCCGGACGGTGTACACCGTCCTCGGGGCGGCGGGTTCGGTCGGCGTCGGCTTCACCGCCGACCTGTACGGCTGGGGCGTCGCCTTCGCGACGCTGGCGGTCCTCCTCCTCGCGGCGTTCCTCGGGCTGCTGGCGAATCGGGTGCTCGATCTCGGATACTAGGCGCGCCTGTCGATCGCCGCTGGCATCCCGATCGCACCGGGATCAGTCGCGTCGATCAGCGGCCGAAGTAACCCGAAACCAACCCGTCAGTACGCTTTTCCCGCCGGTTCGGGCACCTCTGGCAATGACCGATCGATCGACGTTCCGGGGACGGGACGCGAACGAACGCGAGTTCGGTAGGGACGGGGACGATTCGGGGACCCTCCGGACGCTTCTCGACAGCGTCGCCGACGCCGTTATCGTCCTCGATAAAGAGACGATCGCGTTCGCCAACGCGGCGGTCGAGGACGTCCTCGGCTACGAGCCGTCGTCGCTGGTGGGCGAGGACCTCTCGACGCTCCTCGCCGACGACCGGCGGGCCTACCGGGAGGCCCTCGAGCTGCTCCGCCGGACGGACGACGACCGACTGGCGCTCGACGAACTCGAGGTCCCGGTCCGCGACGCCGCCGGGGACGAGCGGTGGGTGGAGCTCTCGCTGCGGGCCGTCGAGCACGGGGGACGGGATCTCACGACCGCCACGTTGCGAGCCGTTTCGCCCGATCCCGACCCCGACCGGCGGCTCGAGCGGTTCCGGCGGATCATGGAGACGATCGACGACGGGATCTACGTCCTCGACTCGAACTTCACCATCACCGACGTCAACGACGCGATGGCATCGATGATCGGGTACGACCACGACGAGCTCGTCGGCTCGCACGCCTCGCTGCTCGCCGCCGACGAGACCCTCGAGGAGGCCGCGCGGCTGAGCGCCGAGCTCCTGGAGACCGATCGGGAGTCGGCGACCCTGACGACCGAGATCCGGACCGCGAACGGCGAGACGCTCCCGATCGAGACCCGGTTCTCGCTGTACCCCTTCGGTGACGAGCGCTACGGGCAGGTGGGGGTCGTCCGGGACATCACCGACCGGCGGCGGTACGAGGAGACCCTCACGGCGCTCAACGAGTCGACCCGCGAGCTCCTGGCGTGCGAGACCAGGACGGACGTCAGCCGGCGGATCGTCGACAGCGCGACGGACGTGGTCGACCTCTCTGCCGCACGCGTCTACCTCTTCGACCGCGCCGCGAACGAACTCCAGCTGGCCGCCTCCGCGGACGGAACGGCGGCTGACCCGGCACCCGATCAGTCCCTGAACGGTGAGGACGACGACAGGGACGGCGACCGGGCGGTCACTGATGAGGCGACCGTGGACGCTGCCGATCGCGAGCCGGGCGAGGTACCCGCGGATGGTGACCTCGACGGGATTTCCTCCGTCGATCCGGAAGCCCGGTCGATCGGCCCCGCCGACGGGTCACCGTGGGAGACGTTCCTCGCGGACGAGACGACCGTCGCCACGGGGGACGACCCGGTGCTACCGGGCGAGCGAGGGCTGTACGTCCCGCTGGGCGAGCACGGCCTGTTCGTCGTGGCGACGGCGGACGAGGACGTCCTCGACGGGAACACCCGGCGGCTGGTCGACCTCCTCGCGGCGAGCGCCGAGGCCGCACTGTCGCGGGTCGACCGCGAGCGCGAGGTCCGCGAGCGGGAGGCGGAGCTCCAGCAGCAGAACCGCCGGCTCCGCCAGCTCGACCGGGTCAACGCCATCATCCGCGAGCTCGATCAGGCGCTGGTCGAGGCGGGGAGCCACGAGGACATCTGGCGGGCGGTCTGCGACCGCCTCGTCGCCGACGACCGGTTCGCATTCGCCTGGATCGGCGACCCGAACGCCCCGGGCGACGCCCTCGAGCCGCAGGCGTGGGCGGGCACCGGGCGCGGGTACCTCGACGACGTCTCGCTGGCACTCGATGGGAGCCAGGAACCGTCGGTGCGGGCCGTCGAGCGGCGGGCGCAAACGGCCGTGCAGAACGTCGGCGACGACCTCCGGGCGAGCCCGTGGCGGACCGCGGCGCTCTCGAGGGACTACCGCTCGGTCGTCAGCGTCCCGCTGCTGTACGGCGAGCACCTCTACGCGGTCCTCACGGTGTACGCCCATCGGCCGGCGGCGTTCGACGACATGGTCCAGGAGGTGCTCGCGGAGCTGGGCCAGACGATCGCGAACGCGATGAACGCGGTCGAGACCAAGCGGGCGCTGCTCGCCGACAGCCGCGTCGAACTCGCCCTCCGGCTGCGGGACGCCGCCGACCCACTCTCGCGGGTCGCCCGGGAGACCGGCTGCGAGCTGACGGTGCGCGGGTCGATCCCGGAAGCCGACGGGACCGCCCGTCTCTTCGCCATCGCGAGCGGCGCGCCGCTGGACGCCGTGCGCGAGGCCGCGGAGGCGTCGGTCGCCGTCGAGTCGATCCGGCTCGTGGCCGATCGCGACGACGAGGGGCTCTTCGAGGTCGTCGTGGCGGGCGAGGGCCTCGCGTCGACGCTCACCGACCACGGCGCGTCCGTCCGGACGATCACGGTGGACGCCAGGGGCGTCGACGCCGTGGTCGACCTGCCCGACGATACCGCCGTCCGCTCGTTCGTGGAGGCCGTCCAGGCGCGGCATCCGGGGACCGAGCTCGTGAGTCGACGGCGGCCCGAGCGGCCGGCCCGGACGCCGCTGGAGTTCCGGGCGGCCTACGAGCAGCGGCTCACGGAGCGGCAGTACGAGGTCCTCCGGGTCGCCTACCTCAGCGGGTTCTACGAGCGGCCGCGCGAGAGCACCAGACAGGACATCGCTGACTCGCTGGGCGTCTCCCAGCCGACGATCAACCGCCACCTGCGCACCTGCGAGAGGACGATACTCGAGATGCTCTTCGACGAGGCGTAGGGGGCATATGAGGCGTCAGGGCGTAGGGGGCATATGAGGCGTCAGGGCGTAGGGGGCGTCGGAGGTGGTCCCGTCGGCGGGGCATCGGCTGGCGGCACCCTGCAGGGGGTGCTGAATCGGCGGGGGTACACACGTACCCCCGTCCTGGCTCACCCCGTACACACGGAGCCAGTACGGCTTTTTCACTCTCCCTCGTCCCCTCGCCTGGAGCGACTCACATGACGCAATCTACGATCAGGCTGGCGACGGATGGACGGGTGGGCGAGACCGTGATCGACGCCGTCGCGGAGGCCACCGGCACCGACCCGCTCGACCTCCCGCAGATCTACGAGGTGGTCGACCTCGACGCGGTCGAGCGCCTCTTCCCCTGCGAGTGCGACCAGCAGCACGACGAGAACCGGCTCGAGTTCGCCTACGCGGGGTGCCAGGTGCGCGTCCACGCCGACGGACGGGTCGTCGTGAACCCGGTGCGGTCGAGATTCGAATCACAGACCGCCTCGACCGGCAGCTGCTGAGGGGAGCCCGTCCGCGATCGGCCAGACGCGATCGGCCAGACGCGATCGGCCTGACGCGACCGGTGGTGGCACGGGATCGGCAGGGAGGGAGGATTCGAGGGAGCGCGGGTGTACCGTAACCGGTCGAACGTCGTCCTCAGCCGGTGATTGGTGGTCGTTAGCGGTCTCCACGGTGCGCACGCAACGCGACGACGATGCCGGCCGAATCCAACGGACCCGTGGGTCGAACGTATTTGTCTCTGGGTGCTCTATGTGGACACATGCCAACTGTCGAGTTCGCGGGCGAGACGATCGAGGCCAACGTCGGGGACAACCTGCGTCGGGCGCTCATGGATGCAGGGCTCTCGCCATACAACGGGGCGGCACAGTACACGAATTGCCGCGGCAACGCGGTCTGCGGGACGTGCACGGTGGAGATCGTCGATGGGGACGTCGAGGAACCGACGACCCGGGAGCGTCGCCGCCTCAAGATGCCCCCGCTCGACCCCGACGACGGACTCCGGCTCTCGTGTCAGGTGACGATCGAGGACGACCTCGTCGTCGAGAAGCATCCGGGCTACTGGGGCCAGAAGGTCGATCGGGACGGGACCTGAGCGTCGGATCTTCGTCCGGCGCGACGCCGTCCGTCGCCGACCGGTCGTGTGGGGAGCTGCCCGGGGAACACTTCGCCCCATCTCCTATCAAACCGATAATAAATAAACGTAAGTATATACCCAGTCGTGCGGTACTGCGGGCGACCGACGATGGCTCGGCGAACACGGCTCCGTATCGACTGGGCGGAACTGCCGACGCGATATCGCGACTGGAAGTCGCTCCCCCGTCGCCGGAAGCTCATCTGGGCACTCGGGCGGACGGTCCGCCTCCTCTTGCTGTACGGGATCTTCGCGATCGTCGTCATCTGGTACAACCTCCCGGAGGCGTTCGCGGCGATCGTCGGTGGCGAACAGGCCGCCTGGACCCTCCTGCCGCTCATCGTCACGGACTGGGAGCTGCTCGTGCTCCTCGTGATCACGATTCCGATGTTCGCCATCCTCGTCATCGTCCCACATCGGCGGGTCGACCGGCACGGACGCGAGGTCCACTGATACTGTCGGCTGTAACTATCTGAAGCGGACCTGCCCGATACACGCTGTTTCGGAGCGCGTCCTCCCGAAGTTCTCGACGCGTTCTTCACGGAATTACAGCCGACAGTATGAGGGACGAGCCCGGGGTCGGTGGACCCGCAGTCATCGTTCTCCAATCACGTCGATCGCAGACTGCCAGATCGACCCGCCTCGACGCTTAGACGTCGCCAACCTGATCCACGTTCGAGGCCAACCCCGCTCTAGCCCCCGGAGGCGACGTGGTCCCCGAGGTCAGCCGCGACCGCGTCGATGGCCTCCCGGACCGCCGTGGCGACCGTCTCGACCGATTCCTCGCCGATCGTGAGCGGCGGCGCGAGCATGAGGTGGTCCCCCGCGATTCCGTCGACCGATCCCGACCCGGGGTAGGTGTACACGCCCCGGTCGAGGGCCTCCTCGTAGACGCGCTCGCCCACCGAGAGCGCCGGGTCGAACGGCCGTTTCGTCTCGCGGTCGGCGACGAACTCGAGGCCGATCATCGCGCCGGCGTGGCGGAAGTCGCCGACCATCGGATGGTCGCGGAGCGGTTCGAGGGCGTCCGCCAGCTGTCGTCCGCGTTCCCGCCCCGTCTCGAGGACCGAGTCGGTGTATCGGTCGACGACGTGGACGCCGATCGCCGCCGACAGCGGGTTGCCGCCGAAGGTGTGGCCGTGGGCGAACGGCTCGTCCGCGCTCCCGTCGAATCGCTCGGCGATCCGCTCGGCGACCATCACCGCACTCAGGGGGCTGTAGCCGCCGGTGAGCCCCTTCCCGAGGACCATCACGTCCGGGACGACGTCGTATCGCTCGACGGCGAACAGCGGCCCCGTCCGGCCGAAGCCGCACATCACCTCGTCGGCGATGAGGAGGACGTCGTACTCGTCACAGATCCGCCGAACCTCCCGGTAGTAGGCGGGGTGGGGCCGCGCCGCGGGGATGCTGGCCCCGGAGACCGGTTCGGCGACGAACGCGGCCACGGTCTCCGGGCCCGCCTGTCTGATCGTGGTCTCGAGTTCGCCCGCCGCCGCAACGGCCTGCTCCTCCGGGGTCCCGTCGAACCTCCACCGGTAGGGATACGCCGGCGACACGTGGGGCCACTCGCGGAGCATCGGCGCGTAGGCCGCCCGGCGGGTCGTGTTCCCGGACGCCGACAGCGCCCCGAGGGTCGCGCCGTGGTAGGACTGCCACCGGCCGATCACCACGTGCTTGTCCGGGTTGCCGCTCTCCCGGTGGTAGGCACGAGCGAGCTTGAACGCCGTCTCGACGCCCTCGCTCCCGGAGTTCACGAAGAAAGCCGCGTTCAGCGCCCCCGGCGTCCGCTCGGCGAGCATCGCGGCGAGGGTCTCGGGGGCGTCGTTGGTGAACCGCGAGAGGCTGAGGTAGGAGACCGACTCGACCTGGTCGGCGACGACGTCGGCGATCCCCGAAACGGAGTGGCCCAGGTTGACGACGGCCGCGCCGGCGGCCGCGTCGACGATCCGGTCCCCGTCGGCGGTGACGAGGAACTCCTCCTCCGCGCGATCGATCCGGGGGAAGTCGGGGTCGATACCGCCGCCCCACTTGTGGAAGAGGTGCGAGCCGGCCATCGGTCGACCCGACGGCGCGTCCCGGGATAAGCGTTGGCCTGACCG
>SLIW01000264.1 GCA_007135435.1 Natronomonas sp. | reverse complement strand
GGTGTCGGCTTCGGTATCGGTATCGGTGTCGGCGTCGATGTCGCCGCCTGCGTCTGCGTCGCCGCCTGCGTCTGCATCGCCGCCTGCGTCGCCAGCGAGGACCGCGTCCGCGACGGCCGCGGCGGTCGTCGACAGCGGCGCCGTGTGGATCGCCACGTCCCCGGTCGGGTGGCCGACGGCGACGGTGCAGTCGGCGTCAGTCGTCGGCGGCGTCGGGACTGCCGCGAGGCTCCCCTGGCACGGCACGTCCAGGCGCCGGAGCGCCCGGGCGAGCAGCCCGACCGCGGCGAGCGCGTCGCCGTCGGCGGTCGCGACGAGGCGGACGAAGCCGGCGTCGCGGAGCGTCGCCGCGGCTCGCCGTGGGTCGACGTCGGGGACGTTGTCGTCCCCGTCGCCCTCGTCGTCCTCGCGGTGGCCGGCGGCGGACATCGTGCTCACTCGAGCAGCCGGCGGGCGTTCTCGCGCGTGTAGGTGAACGTCTCGTCGAGCCGGTCGCCTCGGTAGTAGTTGACGAGCCGACGGATCTTCGACTCCGTGTTCTGGAGCGCCCGCTTGTTCTGGGCGTCGACCGGGTTGTCGTCCATGTGCTCGTGGAGGCGGAGCGCCCGCTCCATGAGGTTGCGGAGGTCCTCGGGAATCTCCGCAGTGGCGTCGTGCTCCTCGAGGATCTCGGTCAGTTTCTTGCCGGTCGCGAGCTTCACGTCGGGCACCGGGGTGCCCTGGACGCCCGAATCGCGCAGCCGCATGCCGATCTGGCTGGGGTCGTACCCCTCCTCGGCCAGCTCGACGACGCGCTCCTCGACGGCCTCGGCGTCCACGTCGCTCCACTCCGGCGGTTCGTCTGCCGCGGGGCGGTCCGAGCCGGACGACCCTCGACGGCGGGAATGCATTCGTGCCATGGTCCTGTCGCTGGATCGGAAACCGCACGGACCGCTCGTCCTCGGTGGCGCGTCGGCCCAGCGGCCCGTTCGATGCGGTGCCGCGGCCTCGCGCCAGCACTACCGCAATCCCGAGCCGACCAAACGGCCGGCGAGTCAGATTTGCGATCGTGCGTGTTCCCACGCCTCCCTCGTCGTCTCGGCCGTAAAACCGTTTCTACTTGGCCAGACGGTGACGATGGTCGCCGACCGCCCCTCGGTGGCGCTCACCCCCGATCGACGGTCAGGTACAGCGCGGAGGCGAGCAGGACCCCGACCGTCCCGAGCCCGAGGTAGACGACGAACCCGGTCGCGTAGCCCGCCGTCCCGTGGACGTCGACGAAGAGGCCGAGCAGCGGCGGGACGACGAACCCGCCGAAGGCGCCGAGGCCCCCGACGAGTCCCGAGGCACCGCCCACCGCCTCCGGGACGTAGTGGGGCAGTAGCTGGAAGACGGCCGCGTTGGCCACCCCGACGCCGACGGCGAGCGTCACCATCCCGAGGGCGGCGACGCCGACGTCCCGGGTGACGATCAGGAGGACCGCACCGAGCCCGACGACGGCGAAGCTCGCGATGGCGGTGCGCTCGCCGCCGAAGCGGTCGCCGAGGGCGCCCCCCGGGATCCGCACGAACGTGGCCAGGAGGACGAACCCGACGGCCGTCAGGACCCCCGCGTGTCGGGTCTCCAGGCCGTGCAACGACGTCCAGTAGGAGGGCAACCAGACGGTGAGCGCGAGGAAGCCCCCGAAGGAGACGAAGTACATCGCGACGAGGGCCCACGACCGCGGCAGGGAGGCCGCCTCCCTGATCGACGCCGCCGTGTCGCCGCCCGGGAACAGCTCCTGGCCGAGCGCCTCCGCGCGCTCCCTGGCCCGCCCCGGCTCCAGTCCCTGCTCCCGGAGCTGGAAGGAGTACGGGTCGACCGCGACGAGGGCGTAGATGACGGTCCCGACCACGAGGAACGCCAGCCAGACGACGTAGGTGGTCGTGAGGCCGAGGGCGGCGATCGCGATCGGGATGAGGATGGTGAAGACGCCGGGCGAGCTGTTGCCGAGCCCGGCGTAGATCGCGAGGGCGGTCCCCTGTCTGTCCACGGGGTACCAGTAGGAGGTCTGGGCGCTCCCGACGGCGAACGTGCCGATCCCGCAGCCGCTGAGCGCGCCGAAGAGGAAGACCAGGGGGTACAGCTCCATCGTCAACCCGCCGGGCGCGAATCCCACGAGGATCGCCGACAGCCCCGCCATGCCGACGATCGAGAGCCCGAGCAGGACCAGGAACGGCCTCCGGGCGCCGACCTCGTCGGTCCAGGCGCCGAAGGGGATCCGCACGAGCGACCCGAGCAGGTTGGGCGCGCCGACGAGCAGCCCCAGGGCGACCCCGGAGAGCCCCATCGCCCGCTCGAACTCGCCCGCGGCCGGGCCGTAGACGACGACCCCGGCGAAGCCGACGAAGAAGCCGAACGTCGCCGCGGCGAGGCCGCGACGCGGCGACCCGCGGACACTGACGTCGTCGCTCACGTGGGGCGGTTCGGGCACGCCGACGAAAACAGCACCGCCACGCGGACGTCGACTCGTCGATACAGAACGCCTATGCGACACGGCCGACAACCGGCGGGCGTGAGCGTCGCCGCCGAGCGCATCGAGCGGTTGTCCGAGCTGGCCCGCGAGGCCGCCCGCGAGGGCGACGACGAGCTCGCCCGGCGGTACGTCCGCCGGGCCAGGCGGGTCGCGGAGCGCAACCGGCTGCCCCTGCCCCGTCGGTTCAAGCGGTTCACTTGCGACCGTTGCGACGCGTACCTGCTCCCGGGACGGAACGCCCGCGTCCGCACCCGCGACGGACACGTCGTGATCACCTGCGACTGCGGCGGCCACGCGCGGTACCCGTACGACTGAGAGGGGTCCTCGGAGCAGTCCGTCGTTTTTCGCGAATCCTGTCCAGCAGTTTCCAGATATCCGGTGCGAGACATCCCGGATCGATGTTGCAGACCACGGTTCTCTTCGCAACGACCTGTCACAGACCGTTTGACGCGTACAGGGGGCGAATGCATCGAGAACGTGATCGGCGATACCGACTCGATGGACAGCGGCACGAAAATGGACGGGCCTATGGCTTGTTCCTCGCCGTTGGAAACCCTCTCCACCAACCACACTGAGACGTCTCCACGCGAATCTTTATTTTTAATCCCGACATTCTCCGGGGCAGTGTCCCAAGCACAACTGGCGGCACGTGAGCAATGCTATGAGTGGCGACAAGCGACCAACGGTGATCAAGCCTGGTGACGGTGAGGCGTTCGAGCAAGAGGGTTTCGGGTTCGACTGGAAGATCGACGGCGCCGACACCGAGGACCGTTTCGCGGTCGTGCATCACACGCCGTTCGATCCTGGCGTGTTGGCTGCGCCCTTGCACAGACACAGTCGCGAGGACGAATACACCTACATCATCGAGGGGACGATGGGGGCCCTGCTGGGCGACGAGGTCGTCGAAGCCGACGCCGGTTCCTGGGTATTCAAACCTCGCGATCAGTGGCACACCTTCTGGAACCCCGTCGAGACACCGTGCCACGTGATCGAGGTGATCTCCCCCGCGGGCTTCGAGGACTTCTTCAGGGAACTGAGGGGGGTCATCGACGACCCCGACCAGATGGTCCGACTCAGCGAACGATACGGACTCGAGATGGATTTCGAGAGCATCCCCGAGTTGTGTGAACGCTTCGACCTCGTCTCGCCGGACGCATAGTTTCAAAAACACTCGGCCACACCATTTCGGGAGCGATCAGGTCCGGTACAGTCGAGGGCGGTTCGATGACCCCACCGTCTGGATGCCCGGACCGATTTGCTTCATGCAACTGCGGTGAAATTCCGCCGTTCCTGTGTCCAGGGGGTGTATGCGTCAGCAGGATATTTCGAATCGACCGATATGGCGATCGGTCACGACAGCGTGTGTCAGTAGTGCAGTCTCCGATACCTATTCGCCGGTTGTTAGAAACTCCGTTCGGACGACAGCGAATCGATCCTGCAGCACGATCTCGATTGCTCCGAGCGAGCTGCGACGAATCGATCGGTCGATGGTCTGCGAATCGGTCGATGGTCTGCGAATCGGTCGATGATCTGCGAATCGGTCGATGATCTGCGAATCGGTCGATGACCTGCGTATCGACCGCTGGAACTTCTGTTCGTAACACGTGACAGCTATTCCCCAGGACATGGCGTGCGAATTCAGTCGATTGAAGCCCGAGTAGACGTGACTGCGCGACGCGTGGATCCCGTGCTCTTCATTGGTGACGGTGCTCTCGTGGCCGGCGCAGCGACCGAACCGGGCCGATTCGTGACTCCGTCACGGCTCGCCACATGCGAGTGCTGTGGAATCAGCGCTCGTGTACGTTCATCTCGATCCCGCCTTTCGGACGCGTCGTGATGCTCAACGCGAGGTCCAACGACGATTCAGACGCGAGTTCCAGTCGATATCGCTGGGCGATCGTGGCCAGGACCAGTTGTGCTTCCAGCATCGCGAACCGATCGCCGATACATCGTCGGGGTCCCGCGGAGAACGGGAAATACGCGAGCGGGTGCACCTCCCGCTCGAACTCGCGGGTCCAGCGTTCGGGACGAAACGCATCCGGATCGTCGAAGAAGCGAGGATCAGTGTGTGTGACCCATTGATGCATGGCCACCGACGCGCCGGCCGGGATGTGGTAGCCTCCGATCTCGTCGTCCTCGATCGCCTCGCGGACGACCGAGTGGACGGGTGGGTACAACCGTAGCGACTCCTTGACGACCTGCTCGGTGTACCGGAGATCGGAGAGATCGTCGAGTGTCGGCGTTCGGCCGCCGAGAACCGCATCGAGTTCGGCTACGAGGTTCGCTTCCGCCGTGGGATGCTTGGAGAGGAGATACCACGTGAACGAGATAGCCGAGGCGGTCGTCTCGTGTCCGGCGAGGAGGAGGGTCATCACCTCATCACGGAGTTGTGTCTCGGTCATCCGGTGACCGTCCTCGGTCTCTGCGTCGAGGAGCATCGAGACGACGTCTCGCGAGTCGTCGCTGCTGCTTCGCCGTTCGTCGAGGATCTCGAACACTACCTCGTCGAGGGACGAAATCGCTCGCTCGTACCGCCGCTTCGCTGGCGTCGGAAGCCAGGAGGGAAGGTACATACTGGTGACACTCTCGGAGTACTCCATCACCTCCTCGAGCGCAGCACCGATGTCGGCTTCGTGGTCCCGAAGATCCACCTCGAAGAGTGCACTCGCGATGATCTCGAGCGTGAGACGCGTCATGTCGGCGTGGATGTCCCGAGTTTCACCATCTTCCCAGGACGCAATTAAACGGTCAGCGTAGCCCGTCATCATCGACGCGTAAACAGGGACGCGATCCGGATGAAACGCCGGCTGGATGAGGTGCCGTTGGCGACGCCAGAACTCCCCTTCGCTGGTCAACAACCCCTGGCCAGTCAGGGCGCCGAGGAACTGCTGGAGAAACTCCCCTTTGACGTAGTTCTGGTTGTTGTGAATGAGCACGTGCTCGAAGTGGTCGGGATGGTATAGCCTGTACCAGGAGGTCCCGGCAACCTCGGTGTACACGATATCCCCGTGGTCGCGGGCACAGTCGGTGATGAAGCCGAAGGGGTCGCGAGCCCACTGGAGCGTGTTCCCGATCAGCGGCGGGCCGCCGGGGCCGGGCGGACGCGGTCGTGTCGTCGCGGTCGAGCGCCTCATGTTACGACATACCCGGGACGCGTTCGATGGACGACGTATTAAATGTAGACGCAGACGACCTCGTCGCGGTTTCCAGTCGGAAACCGGCCCCGAGACCCGACCGTGGGTCGCGACCTCGGCGGACCGACCCAGGCGGACCGACCCGGGCGGACCTCGGCGGACCGAACGGGTGCGAACCGACCGGCACGGACGGTGCTATTCTCCTATCGAGACACCGATCGGGATACGATCACGTGATGAGGGCGGCCACACCAGGAACCGCCATCTGAGGGAATCCGGGTGACGATATGGGAAAGTGGCGGTCGAATTCTACCCATCACTCCGGTCAGCGATCGAGGGTTGCAACGAGGCCAGGATCCCACTGGAACCGCTGGATCGTGCTGTGTCACCGTTCAACGTCTTGCGTTACAGAGGATCGACGCGAAACACGTAATCCGCATAACTCCCATCGAGGTTCGTGGGGCTCTCTTCGGCGGTGTGCTCTCGACAGAGATCGGCCGTTGCCTCGACGGCACCCTGGCCGGTTTCTTCCTGGTATCGTTCGAGGACGACAAACGTCGCCGGCTCGGAGCAGCCGCGACGGTGGCACTCACGGGGAGCGTTCGGGACTTCGCCCTCCTCGCGCCGGTTCTCGTCTTTTACGTGCTTCTCCCGTCCGGTTTGCGTATCTGTCATTCTCCTTTTTAGGGGAGCAAGCGGGATAATGCTGTGGTCGTTCGCCATCTCGATGCTGCACCGTGCCCTGAGTTCAGTACTCACTGACCGAGCTACCAACGTACCATCCGAAGCGTCGTGACAGACGTCGTATGTGTATGTTCCACCAAGATGAATCGGATATCGTGCGTCAGGACGATGGCGGGATCGACGACGTACGTTCAACCGACAGTTTGACCGTTCCGAACATACTTTTTCGACGGATGTACAGGACCGAGTATGAGACGCCGCGAGCTCCTGGGTACTCTCTCTGTGGGAGGGATCGTGATCGGTGGCGGCTGTCTCTCGAGAGCGAGCGAATCGGCGGATTGTTCTCCGTCCTCTCGATTCGGTGTCCTCGTCGAGAACCACCAGACGACTCCGCAATCCATGGAGATTTCCATCCAGACGCGGATGCTTGGGCGAGCGGTGTTCTCGAGCGAGATCGACGTTCCGGCAGCCGAGGATCCTCCGGGATCGAGGTACCATCCGCACGTCGTGTATCAAGAGGGCGTCCTTCCAAACCTGCGTTCGTTGACCGCGACCGTCGACTACGCTGGCGAGACGTTCACGTACTCCTGGCGAGTGACGTGCGACCACCTCTACGTGCGTATGCACGGTGCCGAGTCACCGGCCTTCCGTACGATATCGACAGAACTCTGGGAGAAGATGGTTGCCGACTCGTAATCGACCATCGTCTGGACGAATCCCTGCTCCACCCGCGCTTTGTACCTCGCAACGAATCACCGAGTTGGTGACCATCTATCAGAACATGTCTACCGACTGTAGAGAGGAACCCCAACGAGAGTCGTATCGGTGGGAGCCGAACACGCATCGCGCTCTTCGTTCGTCGGGGCGAGCGTCTCTTCGTTCGTCGGGGCGAGCGTCTCTTCGTTCGTCGGGGCGAGCGTCTCTTCGTTCGTCGGGGCGTGCGTCGGTGATGAAAATGGCGCTTGTCGCGGACCGGTCGTCCGCTTACAGTAACAGCTCCTTGCTCTCCGGTTGCAGATCGTCCCAGCTCACCGTCCCGTGTTCGATGATACGGGCTGGTTCGAGTGCCGGGTCGTTGAGCACGGGGGCGGCGGTGCCGACCGGTTGTCGCACCGGCGGTCCCTCACCATCGACGTCGTGCGCCGGTTCTTCGTCGGGGGCGGGAACCGGCTCCGCCCCCGGTCCGACCGCTTCCCCGGCGACGACACGGCCGACGTGTCCGAAGACCTCGTGCGGTCCACAGTGGTAGTCGTAGACGCCCTCCTCCTCGAAGGTGTACAGCCAGTACGCCTGAACGGGGAGGACTGGCGACGAGAACGGTGGGACGTTGTCAGGGACCCGTTGTGCGATCCCCATCGCCGGGTGGAACGCGGTCACCGAGTGATGTGGGGTCGTCAGCGTGAACCGAACGGTCTCACCGGGTTCGATGGCCAGTCCGGTGGGTTCGAAGAAGAACTCCGGAATCGGACGGTCCTCGCGCGGTCTGATGAGCGCTTCCACCTCGTGGTCCGGGGAGACCGGCGGATCGATCTCCGGCGACAACGCCGAGAACCCGAAGACGGGATGCACGTCGTCTCCGGATACGTCGTGCATCGAGGTTGTATCCGGGTCCGCTCCCTCGGCGGCGCCCACGCCTGTCCCCAGACCCGTGAGCATCGCCCCAGCGCCGATGCCGTACAACACGTGTCGACGGTTCACGGTGAGCTGGTTCCGGTACGATCCATCGCCGTCTCGCTCGCCACGTTGCGTTACCATGTCGGGACAGGAGATACGCCATCTCGATATATATCATTATTTACCATTATATGACGAGGCGGCGGGTTTAGCCGGCTTCGAGGGATGAAAGCACGATTTAGATCATACAAATTGTTGTCATTTGTTGGAGACAAACCGACGACCGGGGTACATTCACCGCCGGGTCCGTCCGTGAACAAGGATCCACCTGTTCCGGTTCACCCGTGGGTGGTCGGCCATCGGCGGTCGGCCTTCGCCGTCACCGTCACCGTCACCGTCGCCGTCACCGTCGCCGTCGCTGTCACCGTCACTCCGACTGGGATGCGTGCATGTTCTGGCCGATCAGGCGTCGTGACTCCCGATTTCGCCGCGTACCCCGCGGCACTCGGGTTGGTATCGCGTTCGTCCGCACAGGATCGGGTGGTTCCGTCCCCATCCGGAGACGGTTCGGTCAGCGGACAGCAGACAACCCGGTGACCTGCGACTCTCGCCAAGGGGGAGTCACGGGAACAGCGAGCGACGCGCGCCGTACGGTACGCAGGAGCCGCCGGGCTGCGATGTCCGAGCCCTACCTCTCGTACGCCGATCTCGACCATCTGCGATCTGCTACACTAGACGGTGTGTGCACGTCCGCTCGTTCCCACGGGTAGACGGGCGCTATCGACCGGCGACCGCCATCGACCGCCGTTCGAGGGCGTCCGTCGGGCGGACCCAGAGTGCCACCCTTTTATCGGGGGCGGTCGAACGGCCCTCCATGACGGAGAACGACCTGCGGGCGCGGGCCCACGACGTCGACGCGACGGTGTGGGTCGGCAAGGCCGGGATCGACCCGGTCGTCGACGAGCTGTCCGACCAGCTGGCGGAGCGCGACCTGGTGAAGGTGAAGTTCCTCCGGGCGGCCCGCGGCGGGACGACGACGGACGAGCTCGCGGCAGAGCTCGCCGACCGGGTGGACGCCGAGGTCGTCGAGACGCGCGGCCACACGGCCGTGTTCCACCGATGACGGCAGGTGCACTCCTTCCGGCTCTCGCTGGTCTCTCGGGTCTCTCGGGTCTCTCAGATCTCCAGGCTCTCCAGGCTCTCCAGGCTCTCCCGGCGAACGTGGTCGGCGAGTTCCTCGCGGATATCCTCCAGATTCCCCGGGCGTACGGCGACCCGGTCGGCTACGCTATCTACGGCATCCTGGCGTTCGTCGTGGTCTACGTCGTCGGCCGGCGGCTGCTCCTGCCGGTGACCGACCGGGCGATGGACCGCCGGGACCTCGACCGGCAGGCGAAGAAGCCCATCCGGCTGGTCGTCCTCTTCCTCGTCGTCTTCGTCGCCGCGGCGGCCGCCTTCGCGGCGGCGGGCCGCGGGAACATCCTGCTGTCGCTGGCGACCATCGCCGCCGCGGCGACCATCGCCCTCGGTTTCGCCATGCAGGACGTCCTGAAGAACTTCGTCTCTGGGGTGTTCATCTACGCGGAGAAGCCGTTCGTCATCGGCGACTGGATCGAGTGGGAGGGCAACTCCGGCGTGGTCGAGGACATCAGTCTCCGGGTGACGCGGGTGCGGTCTTTCGACAACGAGCTCCTGACGGTGCCGAACTCCCAGCTGACCGAGAACGTCGTCACGAACCCCGTCGACGCCGACCGCCTGCGGCTCCGGGTCGACTTCGGCATCGGCTACGACGACGACATCGAGCGGGCGACCGAGATCATCCTCGCGGAGGCCGAGGCCCACCCGGAGATCATGGCGGAGCCGGCGCCGTCCGTCCGGCTGACCGAGCTGGGCGACTCCGACGTGGGCCTGCAGTCCCGGATCTGGATCGCCGACCCCTCGCGTGCGGACTTCGTGAAGATCCGCGGGGAGTACGTCCGGCTCGTCAAGGAGCGCTTCGACGCCGCCGGCATCGACATCCCCTACCCGCACCGGGAGCTGATCGGCGGGATCGAGGTCGCCGGCGGCCCCGTGGCCGGGGAGTGATTGGGTTCAAATGGGCCGTCCGACGTGGGGATCGACCGGAGAAGCCACACCTCCAGGGGCGAGCCATTGCTCGAGAGAAGTCGAACATTAGAGAGTAAGTCGTATATTGAAGGGTAAGTCACGCATCGTGAAGTAAGGAGAAGGTTGAAGGGTAAGGACGATGAATATCGAGTACGGAGATGACGATCACGGAGGAGGCGACCGTCACGAGCAAGGGTCAGATCACGATTCCGAAGCGGATCCGCGACGCGCTGGACCTCGAGGCGGGGACGGACGTCGAGTTCGAACTCGACGACGACGGTGGACTCAGGCTCCGTCGGAAGCGCCCGGCGATGGACCGACTCCGGGACGTCCAGCGGACGCTCTCGCGTCACGACGTCGACCTGGAGGCGATGCGCCGCGAGTCCAAGCGAGCCTGGAGTTCACTTGACGACGGCCGGTCGACGTGATCTTCCTCGACTCCTGGGTCTGGCTGGAGTTCGTCTTCGACGGCGACCGGGCGGACGCGGCCGAGGCGGTGATCGAACGAGCCGACTCCCCCGACGTGGGTGGACTCCTCGCACCGACCGTTCTCGCCGAGGTGTCCTACCGGATCCGGACCGTAGACGGTGCGGGAACGGCCGACGAGGCGATCCGGGCGATCCACGACTACGAGTACGTCGAGAGCGTCCCGCTGATCGACCAGGTGGCCGAGTACGCGGCCGAACTCCGCTTCAAATATTACGAACGTGGAGAGCGGGAGCTGTCGTACGCCGACGCCATCCACCTCGCGACCGCGACGCTCCACGACGACTGCCACGTCCTCTACTCCGGGGATCCGGATTTCGAGGGCGTCGACGAGATAGAGACCGTCGTCCTGTGATTGACCGCCGCTCATAGGGATTATCGTAGCTAACCGGGGGTTACAGCGGTCGTCCCTCGACGTGGTGTCTCGGTTCCGTCGGTGAAAACTATGAACGCCGACGACACTCCCTCTCAGTCCGAGCCCAGCCAGGAGAGCCGCGAGCGGGCGCGGTCGAACAGCCGGCCGGCGGACCGGACGCCCGGATACCGGCGCGTCGGGAGGAAGGGGTCCCCGGTGACCTCCTGGGCGCCGTCGGGGTCGACCGCGCTGACCCGGTAGAACACCGCCTCCGGGTCCCGCGTCCGTCGCCAGTGCGCCCAGGTACGCACGAGGAGCGCGAGGTACCGGGTCGCCGTCAGCTCCGGGGGCGTCGAGAGGACGTCGAAGTCGCGGTCCCTGATCAGTCGATGGTGCTCCGCGTAGAGGACCGCCGCCAGCAGGACGGGGAACCGACAGTCATCGGGGAGCAGCCGGATGCCGGCGACCCCGGTCCGATACCGCTCCTCGGCGACGTGGAGCTCCGCCTCGAGTGCCGACCGGAACGCGGCGGTCGCCCGGAGCTCGGCGATCTGCCGTCTCGTGACGCCCTCCCGCTCCATGACCGTCTCCGGCAGGTAGATCCGTCCGTAGTCCACGGCGTCCTCACGGACGTCCCGCAGGAAGTTCGTCAGCTGGAAGGCCTCGCCGAGCGCACGGGCGTGCGGACGGGCGGCGTCGGGGTCGTCCGGATCCATGACCGCCAGCATCATGTACGCGACGGCGACCGCGGACCCGCGGAGGTAGGCCTCGCGATCATCGGCGTCCCGGAACTCGACCTGGAGGGCACGGTCGCGACCGGTCAACTCGGGCTCGTCGTCCTCCGCTTCGACCGGCTCGTCGTCCTCCGGCTGGACGTCGCGCTCCATCGCCCGGAGGAACTCCTCGACCTCCCGGTCCGGGATGCCGTGACGGCGGCGTATCTCGCTGAAGGCGTCGAGGACGGGGTCGTCGGCCCCCCGTCGGCCGAGGGCGGCCTCCCGGATGCGGGCCAGCTCGGCGCGCTGGACGGCAGGGGGATCGGGATCGGGATCGTCGACGACGTCGTCGGCGATCCGGAAGAACGCGTAGAGCACGTAGGTCGCCTCGCGGACGCGGGCGGGGAGGAACCGGGTCGCTACGTGGAAGGTCTTCCCGGTCCGTCGCTGGATCGCCTTGCTGTCCTCGAGCTGTCTCGTCGTGACCATCAGTCCCTCCCGTCCGCGGCGGCGTGGGCTCGCCACTCGCGTCGGGTGCCCACGGCGAGTGCGACTCCCACCACCGCGAACGTGACTCCCAGCACCGGCGGATTCCGTTCCGGACGCCGACTCGT
The DNA here is from genome assembly GCA_007135435.1 of Natronomonas sp. Taxonomy (GTDB): domain Archaea; phylum Halobacteriota; class Halobacteria; order Halobacteriales; family Haloarculaceae; genus Natronomonas. The sequence continues at coordinate 9,616 of SLIW01000264.1, read as the reverse complement.
TGGTTCAGTCACGGTCTCGGTGCGGGCACACCCGGGATGATCGCTGCGCGGAACGCCACATGTAGTAATCAGGGTCTGGAGGTTCATATGCGTTGTACCCTACTAGTAAGGACGTTTCGTGGACAATCCGGGGACACCTCGCGGATGGCGTGGAACGGTGGGCCGGTGGTGCAACGGCGGATCGTCCCCCGGGACCAGTGGCCACATCCCACTCGCCGAGGGACGGTCCAATCGTGGGGCCAATCCGCGTGACACGGCCGGCGATCGGGCAGGGAACGGCTCGTGGACACTCGCCGGGTGCGACGACGACCGATCCACCGACGGGGCCGTCGACGGGTTCGTGTTGGGCCGGCCCACACGGATCCCCTCCCGTGCGCGGACGGTGACGTACTCACCATTACCTCCTCCGAGTACGATATCTGGCCCCATAACGCCGACAGATTTTCACGACGATCGCGAGTTTTGAGTAACCGTGTGACAGGTCAATGGCGTCCGCTCACCACGGCCCGACGGCATCGTTCAGGAGGCGGGTGGTGGGTCGGCGACTGATGAGCGAACGGTCGCGCACCCCCGCCGGCCTACCGATCCAGGAACTCGGCGAAGACCTTTCGTTCCGCCGCCCGTCGGTGCTGGTGGTACGTCGCTCGGGAGACGTCCAGCAACGCGGCGAGTTCCTCGCCGGTCACCGTCCGGGGGTCGTCGTAGAAGCCACCGTAGTAGGCGGCCTCGAGCGCCGCGCGCTGTCGGTCGGTCAGCGTCTCGTCGAGGGCCTCCAGGAACTCCCCCTTGGTCAGGGGCGAGCGTCGCCGCTCCCGGTAGCCCACCAGCTCGCTGTTCGGGTAGGTCGCCGTGAACCACTCGACGACCGACCGCGGATCGGCGCGCTGGGGCGTCTGGAGGACGAGCCGGGCGACCCCATCCTCGGCCCACAGCGTCGTCACGGAGGCGCCCCGATCGGCCAGCTCCTCGAGTATCGAGCCGGACTCGAGGGCGACCTCGACCAGTCGGCCGTCCGCCGTTTCGCTGACGACTGTCACCCCGGACACGCCGGCCGTCCCCGCGGCGGCGTCCTCGAGACGATCCGGAGCCACCGTCGTCGAGAAGAACGCCGACAGTGACCCCTCGCGTCCGTCGATGGTCCCCTGGTGGTCGAGTCGGCAGTCGGCCGATCCTGCCAGCGAGACCGGGAAGAACAGCGGGTCGGTGACCTCGAGCTCGATCTCGACCACGGTGTCGGTGGCGATGATCCGGCGGCTCTCCGCGGCGTTGATCGCCACGGAGACGGTCCGCCCGAGCGTTCCGACGACGACCCGCTCGCGGCTGTCGAAGACCGCGGGCGCGCTCGCCCCGATCGCCAGCACCCCGTAGACGCGCGTCTTGTACGCCAGCGGGGCGACCGCGAGCGACCGGACCTCCGGCCCGAACGCCTCACAGACCTCCGGGTCGCGCGAGACCACGACCTCGCGGGCGTCGATGGCCTCCGCCACGGGGTGGGTGTCTCCACGCGAAACCTCCAGGTCGCCGTCGAAGCCGTCGTGGCCGTCGTGGCCGTCGACGCCATCGTCACCGTCGTGGCCGTCGTCACCGTCGTCACCGTCGTGGCCGTCGTCACCGTCGTGGCCGTCGTCACCGTCGTCACCGTCGTGGCCGTCGTCGCCGGCCCAGGTGGAGACGACGACGGTGTCGCGATCGAGGTCCAGCTCGCCGAAGAGGGCGAGCGTGTACGGCTCGGTCTCGACGAGGCGCTCGCAGACCGCCCGCTCGGTCTCCTCGCGGGAGGCCGTCCGCATCAACAGCGCCGTCACGTCGTACAGCAGCCCCTGGATCCGCGAGAGCAGGTGCTCGAGCTGCTCCTGGCGGCGGCGGACCTCGCGTTCGGCCTCCTTGCGGGCAGTGACGTCGACCTGGAAGCCGACGTAGTTCGCGATGGCGCCGTCGTCGTCCCGGATCGGCGCGACCGTCACCCGGTTCCAGAACGGCTCGCCGTCCGCCCGGTAGTTCAGCAGGTCCACCGTCACCGGGGTCGCCTCCGCGATCCCCTCCCGCAGCCGGTCCACCGCCGCGGGGTCGGTCTCGGGGCCCTGGAGGAACCGGCAGTTTCGGCCGACGACCTCCGACTCGTCGTAGCCCGTCAGCTCCTCGAACGACGGGTTCGCGTAGATGACCGGGTTGTCGGGCCGGTCGGGATCGGAGATGACGATCCCGATCGGCGCGGCGTCGAGGGCGCGCTCCTTGAGGGCCGTGTCGACACCGTCGACGAGGCCGGGGTCGGACATACCCCGCCTACCCGGTCGACGACCATGTATCTCGTGGGTCTGCGGTCGATGGTCGACGATTGGCTATCGGCGGGGTGCGATCCTCGGTTGGCTCTCTACAGGCGCGTGGAGTTGATTCCTCCGCCGTCACCGCGTCGGGAAGTCGAAGCGGTCGGTCCGCCAGAGGCCGTAGCCGTAGACGAGTGCCAGACCGAGCGGGAGCCAGTTGCCGAAGGCGGCGTTGACGATCCCCCAGAGGATGACGAAGCTCACGAGGTCGTCGAGCATGAACCCGCACTCGGCCAGCCGGTCAAGGAGCCCGGCCCGTTCGAACGACAGGTCCAGGAGGACGACGGCGACGGTCGCCGAGAGCACCCAGCCCGCGTAGTTCGTCCAGGGCACACCGTAGTACGCCCCCCCGGCCTCGTACGCCCAGAAGCCGATCGAGACGGCGGCCGGGTCGAGCACGAGGTCCATCCCGACGACGGCGACGACGGCGACCGGGACCCGGAGTGCAGCCGAGCGAGCGCGTGAGCCGAGCAGGAGCAGACACAGGAGGTAGGCGTTGGCGACGATGGGGACGAAGAACAGGGGGAGCGCCGCGGGGACCTCCCCGAGGAGCATCGGCCCCAGGTCGACCCCGTAGCCGAACTCGCCGTAGGGATAGCCGGTGCGGACGCCGATCCACTCGATCGCCCAGGTGTACAGACAGAGCAGCGCCAGGCCGACGGCCGCCCGGCGGGTGACCAGCGGGGCGATCCCGGCGATCAGCGGCAGGCGCATCACCGCCACGCCGAACAGCAGCAGGTAGGGGTTGAACGCGAGGGGCGCCGGCAGCAGCCCCCACGCGGAGGCGAGGAGGGTGACCCCGCCGACGGCCGGGAAGACCACGGCGATGGTGAACCGGTTGTCCCGGACCACCTCGTCGAGCCGGAGCTGCAACCGTCGACGGCGGTCGTACTCCAGGTCGCTCACGGCGGATCACCTCTCGCTGGGCCGGGGTCGGGGGGACCCCAGTGCCACCGGTGCCCTGCTCGAGTGTCTCCCCTCGTCGGGACCCCGCCCATGCCTCGAACCCGTCCCCGACTCATAGCTGCACCATCCTCCAGAGTCCACCGAGGGTGAGCGCCATCCCGGTGAGCGTGTTGACCGCGGGGAACCACCAGTACGCCCGGTGGACGTCCACGTCGGCGAGGACGATCCCGGCGACGAGCACGGGGTAGACGCCCAGGACGACGGCGAAGAAGGGGTGGACCAGGCCGAAGACGACGGACGCGGCGAGCCAGACGCCGCCGCAGTAGGCGTAGGTCCGTCCCTCGCCGAGGGCCGTCGCCGTCGTCCTGATCCCGGCCTCCCGGTCCGGGACGATGTCGGGGATGGCAGAGAAGGTGTGCATCGCCATCGCCCACAGCCACCCGCCCGCCACGGCGAGGATGGGGGGCGACTGACCGGCGAGGGCGGCGAACGCGACCACGCCGGGCAGGACGTAGAGGCCGTTCGTCAGGGAGTCGAGGAACGGGACGGTCTTGAACCGCAGCGGTGGCGCGCTGTAGGCCACCGCGAGCGCCAGGAACGCGAGCATGGCCACGGTCCCGACCGGGGGCAGGAACGGCACGAAGGCGAGCCCGAGCAGGGCGCAGACGGCGACGAGTGCCGGGACGAGCCGATCACCCCGGTAGCGGCCCTCGCGGTCGTCCTTCTTCGGGTTCACCTGGTCGACGTCGACGTCGAAGACGTCGTTGACGCCGTACAGCAGCACGTTCGCGGGGACCAGGAAGTACGCGAACAGCGCCACGGCGAGCGGCGCGAACAGGCCGGCCGGGTCGTCGGCCGCGTAGGCCACCCCGACCACCACGGGCCCGGCGAGGTACAGCCAGAAGCGCGGCCGGGAGGTCCGGAGGACGTAGGCCAGCGCTGCCGTCGATCCGTTCCCCTGTTCGGATCGCGGTGGGGTCTCGGCCATGGTCGGGTCAGGCGCGTTTCATCGTCCGATCAGTCGGCGCCGTCCAGATCCGCCAGGAGCGCGTCCGCGGTGTGTTCGCCGCTCACCAGGCACATCGGGACGCCGATGCCGGGCGTGGTGTACGAGCCGGTGAAGTACAGCCCGGGGCAGTCGCTCGAGCGCCGCGAGGGCCGGAACACCGCGGTCTGTCGGAGCGTGTGGGCCAGCCCCAGCGCCGTCCCCCGGCGGCTGTTGTACCGCTCGGCGAACTCCGAGACCGTGAACACCTCCTCGACGACGATCCGGTCGCGCAGGTCGGCACCCGTGTGGGCGGCGATATCGTCCAGGATCAGGTCGCGGTACCACGTGCGCACCTCCGGGTCGTCGTCGAGGCCCGGCGCCACCGGTACCAGCGCGAAGAGGTTCGAGTGGCCCGCCGGGGCGACGTCGTCGTCGGTCTCCGAGGGCGCACAGAGGTAGTAGGCGGGGTCGTCCGGCCAGGCGGGGTCGTCGAAGATCTGCTCGAAGTGGCGGTCCCAGTTGCCCGGGAGGACGAGCGTGTGGTGGGCCAGCGGTTCGAGGTCGCCCTCGACGCCCAGGTACAGCAGGAACGCCGACGGCGCGTAGGTCCGCGAGTCCCAGTAGTCGGCGTCGTACTGTCGTTCGTGTTCGGGGAGTAGCTCCTGTTCGGTGTGTGGGTAGTCGGCGTCGCTGACGACGTAGTCGGCGCGGACCTCCCCGTGGCGGTCGTCTGCCGTCGTCTCCACGGCGAACCCCTCCCGGCGGTTGACGATCTCGGTCACCTCCGCGTCGGTGACGTAGGTCACCCCGAGCTCGCTGCCGAGGTCGACGCAGGCGTCGACGACCGACCGCATCCCGTCGTCGGGGTAGTGGACGCCGAGCGCGAAGTCCACGTGGCTCATCATGTTGTACAGCGCGGGGGTGTTCGCCGGCGCCCCGCCGAGGAAGACCAGCGAGTACTGCATGACCTGGCGGAGCTTCGGGTGGTCGAAGTAGTCCGCCACGTGACCGTCCATCGTCCCGAGGAGCTGCAGGCCGACCGGTGCGGCCCGGAGGACCGCCGGGTCGACCCAGTCGCGCAGGCGCGGGCGATCCGTGTAGACGAAGTCCCGCATCGCGATCTCGTAGTGCTGGGCGGCCGTCTCGAGGTAGCGGTCGAGGGCCTCGCCGCCGCCGGGCTCGTAGGTCTCGAACACCTCCCGCATCCGATCGCGGTCGGCCCCGACGTCGACCCGGTCGCCGTCCTTGAAGAAGATCCGGTAGTGGGGGTCGAGGTGCTCGAGGTCGTAGAAGTCGCCGGGCGAGCGGTCGAAGTGCCCGAAGAACCGCTCGAAGACGTCCGGCATGAGGTACCACGACGGCCCCATGTCGAACGCGAAGCCGTCGAGGGTGAGCCGAGAGGCACGCCCGCCGAGCTGCTCGTTCTTCTCGAGCACCGTGACCTCGAGGCCGGCGTCGGCGAGGTAGCAGGCGGTCGAGAGGCCGCCGAACCCGGAGCCGACCACGACGACCGACGGGGCTGTGGCCATACTGGAGTATGGGGCCAGGAGCTTCTTCAAACCGCCTGTGTGGGAGGTTACCATAGACGGGGACGTGCAGGTGTCCAGACGGGGACGTGTTGGCGTCCACCAGGGGTCGCTCCCCAGGTTCGGTACCGAGCGACGGCCGCCACCATCGCGGAGGCAAACAACCGCACGACTGCGCTCGACTGGGCCCGCCGCTGACGACGAAAGGCCTTTAAGCCGGAGCGGTCTACCTGGAGGTGGACTAGGTCGGGCGGCTAGGCCCCGCTCGTCACCCCCGCTATGGTCTTCAGGGGGGACCGAACCCGGGGTGCGTCTGGCCCACCCAGTGCGGGCCCCGCAAGCCAACGTCGAAGCCTCGTCCTGCGAGGGCAGCGGTCTGCGCGCCGGCGTCTGCAGGGACGTTCGGGCGCAGTTAACCACGGGCAATCCGTCAGGCACGGAAGTGAGCAGCGGACCCGTGGACAGCTGTCGCCCGCAGGGTCGCGGGGTGGAGGAGGCACGCGGGACTCCCCGCGCTGGAACGGCCAGGCAACCCCCGGCGTCCACTCATTCATCGCGGTCTTCACGTTCATAGCCTGGGCACTCGACCGTCCACGGCGTTCTCGGTATTCTCGAGACCGTGGCTGTGTCGGTCCCGTGGTCGTAAAGACGCCCGTCTTCGATCTGAGCGATTGCGTCCTTTGGCGCGTGGTGGTGTTACGTCCCTCCGCTTCCCGAGCGCTCGTCTGGCCGAACGCCCGCAGCACTCTCGGCTGTCTCCTCGTCTTCGTCGTCCTCGCGGTACTCTTCGTCTTCGTCGTCCTCGCCCTCCTCGCCGTCCTCCTCGTCCTCGCCTGCTTGCCCGGCCCGTTCGCCGTAGGTGACGTCGAACGGGCCCTCGTCGGGCTCCTTGCTGGGCTGGAGCGGGCCGATCGAGGCGGTCCGGCGGCTGACCGTCGCGGTCCGGAGGATGAACGCCCCGAGGAGCATCAGCGGGGCGAGCACGACGGCCGCGAGCGCGGGGGTCACGATGGAGAGGTACGCCGGGGGAATCGCCGAACCGGTCGTGTCGGCGTACATGAAGCCGAGGACGAAGGCCGCGGTCACCGCCGGGATGCCGACGAAGATGGTGAGCTGGGAGAACCGCGTCAACTCGCGCTGCAGGTACGTCGTCTTGAAGCTCTCTTCGGCCACGGTGAACAGCTCGAGGGTCTCCACGAGATCGTCCAGCGCCGCCACCGCGTCGTCAGGTAGCGTCTCGGCGTACCGGTTGCGGAGTTGCCTGGCGGCGTAGAGCTGCCAGTCCTCGCCGTACCTGATGGCCGCCGACAGCGCCTGGAAGCTTCCGAAGCCCGCGTCGTCGAGCGTCTCGTCCAGCCGGCTCGCGTTCGCCTCCACCTCGTCGGCGTAGGCGGCGACGAGCTCGCGGGCCTCCCGGTCCCGCTCACTGTCTCGACCCCCGCCCCCGGGGTCGGCGCCCGCAGCGGCCCCGACCGATTTCTGGAGGGCGTCAGCGTGATCCCGGATGGCGGTCAGGAGGAGCTCGAGGATGGCCGTGGGTTCGGCCGGGCTCGCCGCGACGGCCGTCTGCGCCTCGATATCGCGCCGGTGGTCCATGATGCTCGCGAGGCGTTCGCGGAACTCGCCGACCGCCGTGAACTCGTACGAGAGGATGAGCTGGTTGATCGAGACCACGAGCGTGACGAGCGAGAGCGACCCGGCGATCATGCCGCCGGCCATCCGGGTCACGGAGTCCTCGTTGACGTAGGCGATCACCCCGATAGACTCCATGCCGACGAGCAGGGCGAAGACGGCGGTCGTGAAGACGAGCGTGACCGACAGCCGATCGCCATCGATGAACAGCCACTCCCGGAGCCGCACGACCGGCCCGAGCGTCGCGTCCCCGTCGCCGGCGGCCGACCGGAGCCGCTCGACCGCCTCGTCCGCGCCCTCATCTCCCTCCCGGGTTTGGTTCTCCTCGCCCTCGTTCACCTCGCCCTCGTTCACCTCGTTTTCGTCGTCCTCGTCCTCGTCCTCGTCGTTCGCCGCCTGTCCCGGGGGCATATCGTCGAATACGGCCCGCAGGCGCAAAGTCGCGGCGGAATCTGACCAGTTCGGTGGGACATAGTTGTCCCGGGCCACGTGCCGTCGTTTGGATCAGCCGACCCCGGCGGTGTTCGTTGGCCTGACTCTGCCGGAGGACGGACTGCCCGGGACACCCCGTCGGACACCGCAAGGCACAGGGGCCCCGCGGCCGAACGCGGGGACATGGGACTCGGAGGCGCGACCAGGAAGCTCCAGAAGGTCGCCGACATGGGCGAGGAGCTGTACGGCAAGATGAACGAGCTCCGCGAGCAGATCCTCGAGGTTCGCGAGACGGTCGGGGACACGAACGAACGGGTCGCGACCCTCGAGAACAGGGTCGACCAGCAGGCCGCCCTCCTCGAGGCGCTCGCCCACGACCGCGGGCTCGACGTCGACGCGATCCTCACCGAGGTGGCGATCGAGGAGGCAGAACCGGCGGTCACGGAGGCCGACGCCGGGGACGCGACGGCCGGCGATGTGGGAGACGCGGCGGCAGATGGGGACGGTGACGGCGATGGGAGTGGCGATGGCGAAGACGGGGCGGTCCAGCAGGCCGAACCCGGCGACGGCGCCTGACTGTTATCGCGACGGCGACCCGAGTTTGGCACCGAACGTCGCCTACCTCACGTGGGGCACCGCCAGGTATCGGTCCCTCAGGATTCCTTCCTGCCGTCCTCCCTGGACGAGCCGGCCTCGACGAGAACAGCCGCGCAGCGGTCCGGTCCCCATCGCCTGTCGACCGACCGGCGCCTACATCAACCGATTGTACTCCACCTTCAGACAGCGGTCCTCGACGTAGCGGCGCCCGCTATCCTCGACGCGCCGGCCCGCATCGGGGTCCCGGATCCCGAGCTGCGTCCAGACGGTGTCGACGTCGTCGCGCTCGAGCACCGCGTCGACGATGCCGCTCACCTCGTCGCTTGGTCGGAAGACGTTCACCACGTCGATCTCCTCTGCGACGTCCGCGAGGCGGTCGTATGGTTCCCTGCCGAAGATCTCGTCGGCGTTGGGGTTCACCGGCACGATATCGTAGCCGCGCTCCAGCATGAACTTCGGGATGCGGTGGGCGTCCTTGGTCGGCGTCGACGAACAGCCCACGACGGCGAACGTCTCGAGTCCGAGGACGTCCCGGAGCTCCGCCTTGCTCTCGACGGGCATGTCTCGGTCGAGGCATGGGACCGGGATAAACCCCCGGCGCGGATGGCCCGCCGGCGCACGTTCATAGGTCCGACCGCTGCCGCCGTTACGTCACCCGTGGCGATCGTGGTCCCAGCTCCGTCGTCCGCGGGTGGACTCTCCGCCGTCACTCCGGGTCGCGGGCGAACTTCCGCGGTGCCCTGGTCCAGTCGTAGCCGTGGAACCGGAGCGACGGCGACGCGTCCGCGGGGATCTGGTCGAACCTCCGGAGGAACGCCCGGAGCCCCCCGGGGCCGCCGAAGTCCCCGACGAACCACAGACAGACCCTCGGAAGTCGCACGCGATCCCGGTCGGGGTCGTACTCGACCGTCTCGTCGAGGGAGCGCCGGGTCGCCTCGTCCAGCGCGTCGTCGACGTTCGCCGGCTCGTAGGCCAGGATCGCCGGACAGCTCGCCGCTCCGCAGTTGAGGGCGAAGTGGATCCGGGGGTCGACCGCGAGGCGGTATGCCTGCCCGAGACCGGTCCGCGCGAGCCGCGGGAGGTAGCCGAGGCCGTACTTCGAGCGACCATTGCGGAGGATCCCGTGCTCGATGTCGTCGAGGCTTAGCTCGACGCCGGCGACCGTGATCGCCCCGGCGCGGATGGCCCGCCGGCGCACGTTCATAGGTCCG
>SLIW01000313.1 GCA_007135435.1 Natronomonas sp. | reverse complement strand
TGGCGAGGTCGAGCCCGTCGATGGGCGTGTAGAAGTAGGGCCGGAAGCCGTAGACCCGCGCGTGGACCGCCTCCTCGTCGGCGGTCCGTCCGAAGACGTGCAGGACGGGGTGCTCGTCGTCGCCGCGGCCCTCGACGGTGTAGTCGACCTGCGTGACCGAGCACGTCACGTAGCCGTCGGCGTCGGGGAACCCGCGGTCCGCCCGGTCGACGACGGCCGCCGGGGTCCCGCCGTTGCCGGCCACCGCGGCGGCCTCGGCGGCGGGGCGATCGCCCCGCTCGCCCGCGTCGGCCTCCTCGCCGAAGTCCTCGAGCGTCCCCTGGACCTGCGCTCGCTCCATGGGTGCACTGGTCGTCGGTCACCGATAAAAACCTCGGCGTTCCGCGGAGGTACTTAAGCGGTCCCCCGGTGTCGACCCTCGATACGTGGATTGACGCGGACAGAAGGGATTTACCATGATATCCCATACCACGAGACGGTGACCCACCGTGCCCGACTCTGACGCGACGGCGGAGCAGGACAGCGCAGCCGGCCACGACGTCGGCCCGGAACTCGCCGACGCCATCCAGCAGACGGAGGCGTACGAGACCGACGAGGGCGTGGTGTTCTACGACGCGGAGAACCCGCTCGCGTGGATGCAGGCGGCGGAGGTCCTCGACCTCGAGGAACTGGCGTAGGATCCCGACATCGGACCACCGACCCCCGGACGTCCCGCGACGATCGGGACGGGTGACGGAGGCTTCTGAACCGTCTATCGGCGATCCCGACGAGCCGGCAGGCTCTCGAAGGACGCTACGATGATGCGCTCGAGATACTGGTGAATCGCAGATGGACCCGCCCGGGGCGAGATGGACCCGCCCGGGGCGAAATCCACCGTCGTGCGCACGCAGGCGCGCTGTGCCGCGGTTTTCCGGTGGTGGCGACGAAAGGTTCAAAACCGGAGTCGGCGTACCTGGGGGCAACGTGGAACTCATCGTCACCGAGAAGGACAACGCCGCCCGTCGCATCGCGGAGATCCTCTCCGACGGGAGCGCCTCCGTCGAGCGGCGGAACGGCGTCAACGTGTACCGCTGGGGCGACACCCGCTGTGTGGGCCTCTCCGGACACGTCGTCGGCGTCGACTTCCCACCGGAGTACGCCGACTGGCGGGACGTCCAGCCCGTCGAGCTCGTCGCGGCCGAGGTCGTCAAGACGCCGACGCGCGAGAACATCGTCCGGACCCTCCAGGGGCTCGCCGAGGAGGCCGACGAGGCGGTCATCGCGACCGACTACGACCGCGAGGGCGAGCTCATCGGCAAGGAGGCCTACGAGCTGATCCGCGAGGTCGCGGACGTCCCCATCGGACGGGTCCGCTTCTCGTCGATCACCGACAACGCCGTGACCGAGGCGTTCGCGAACCCCGACGAGCTGGACTTCGACCTCGCGGCGGCGGGCGAGGCCCGCCAGGTCGTCGACCTCCTGTGGGGCGCGGCGCTGACGCGCTTCCTCTCGCTGTCGGCCCGACAGCTGGGCGACGACTTCATCTCGGTCGGGCGGGTCCAGTCGCCGACGCTGAAGCTCATCGTCGACCGCGAGCGCGAGATCCAGGCGTTCGAGCCCGACGACTACTGGGAGCTGTACGCGGACCTCCGGTCGGCCGACGAGCCGTTCGAGGCGCAGTACTTCTACCGCGACGACGGCAGCGAACAGGAGCGCATCTGGGACGAGACGCGGGCGGAGGAGGCGTTCGACCAGCTCCGGGGCGCCCGCGAGGCGCTCGTCGAGTCGGTGAACCGCCGCCGCCGGACGGACGATCCGCCGGAGCCGTTCAACACCACCCAGTACATCCGCGCGGCCGGCTCGCAGGGGCTGTCGGCCCAGAAGGCGATGAGCGTCGCCGAGGAGCTCTACACCGCCGGCTACGTCACCTACCCGCGGACCGACAACACGGTCTACCCCGACGACCTCGACCCCGAGGCGCTGCTCCGGTCGTTCGTCGGCCACCACCCCTTCGGCGAGCACGCCGAGTCGCTGCTCGACGGCGACGTCGAGCCGACGGCGGGCGACGAGGAGACGACCGACCACCCGCCGATCCACCCCACCGGCGAGATCCCGGCCCGCCAGGACCTCTCCGACGACGAGTGGACGGTCTACGAGCTCGTGGTCCGGCGGTTCTTCGCGACGGTGGCAGACCCGGCGGAGTGGGAGCACCTGAAGGTCGTCGCCGACGCCAACGGCTGCCTGCTGAAGGCCAACGGCAAGCGGCTGGTCGACCCCGGCTACCACGAGGTCTACCCGTACTTCTCGACGGCCGAGAACTACGTGCCTCCGGTCGAGCAGGGCGAGGCGCTCGCGGTGGACGACGTCCGCATGGAGGAGAAGCAGACCCAGCCACCGCGCCGTCGCGGCCAGTCGCGGCTCATCGAGACGATGGAGGACCTGGGGCTGGGGACCAAGGCGACCCGGCACAACACCCTCCAGAAGCTCTACGACCGCGGCTACATCGAGAGCGACCCCCCGCGGCCGACCCGGCTGGCGATGGCCGTCGTCGAGGCCGCAGAGGAGTTCGCCGACCACATCGTCGACGAGGAGATGACCGCGCAGCTCGAGGCCGACATGCGCGCCATCGCCGAGGGCGAGAAGGCCCTGGCGGAGGTCACCGACGAGTCCCGCGCGCTGCTCGAACGCATCTTCGAGGACCTCCACGACTCCCGCGAGGAGATCGGCGAACACCTCCGCCGGTCGATGAAGGCCGACCGGACCCTCGGCCCCTGTCCCGACTGCGGGGAGGACCTCCTCGTGCGGCGGTCCCGCCACGGCTCGTACTTCGTCGGCTGCGACGGCTTCCCGGACTGCCGGTACACGCTGCCGCTCCCGAGCAAGGGCGAGCCAACGGTGATCGAGGAGACCTGCGACGACCACGACCTCCACCACGTGAAGATGCTCGCCGGGCGCGGCACCTACGTCCACGGGTGTCCCCGCTGCAAGGCCGAGGAGGCCGACGAGCAGCCCGACCAGACGATCGGTGGCTGTCCGGAGTGCGGGGCCGACCACGGCGGCGAGCTGGCGATCAAGCAGCTCCGCTCCGGCTCGCGGCTCGTGGGGTGTACGCGCTATCCCGACTGCGAGTACTCGCTGCCGCTCCCCCGCCGCGGCGACATCGAGGTCACCGACGAGACCTGCGACGACCACGGACTCCCGCACCTCCTGGTCCGGGACGGCGAGGACGACGACGACCCCTGGGCGCTCGGCTGTCCCATCTGCAACTACGCCGAGTACCGCGAGCGGCAGGCCGCCTCCGAGGTCGAGGACCTCGACGGCGTCGGCCAGAAGACCGCCGAGAAGCTCGCCGCCGCCGGCATCGAGTCGCTCGAGGACCTCCAGGAGGCGGACGCCGACGCCGTCGCCGGCGAGGTCCAGGGCGTCTCCGCCGACCGCATCCGCGAGTGGCAGGCGCAGGTCAACGCCAACGCCGCCGCGGACTGATCGCGACGGCGCACAGCATCAAGCAGTCACCCAGTTGGTCGCGAGCCGTCCAGAACCGCCGCCAATCACCCAGTCGGCGACCCGCCGCCCGTCACCCGACCATCGCGTCCGCCCGTCGGTTCGCCCACGCGCTGGCCACGCCGACCGCGTAGGCGCTGGCGAGGAAGACGAGGTCGCCCCGCGCCAGGGCGACCGCCGGGAGTGACTCGGGAGGGAGCCCGAGCACGGCCAGAATCGCACCGAGGACGACGGTGATGACGTAGGCGGGGAGTGCCGGGATGGCGAACACCACCAGGACGACGGTCGGGACGGCGCTGAAGGACGCGACGAGCGACGTGGGCTGGCCGTGGGCGACCAGGTTCAGCAGCGCCGCATAGCCGACGACCTGCAGCAGGAGGGCGACCGCCACGCGACGAGTCAGGAGGAGCGATCGCATGTCCGGGGCTCGGAGGGTCGCCGGATAGGCGTGTCGGTGCGATCGAGCTGTGCCCGCCGGTGCAGTCCAGGGACGCCCGTCAGTGACGGCCAGGGACACCCTCCGGCACGTTCCTGGAACCACCGGCGGCGCATTCCTGGAACGCCCCGGGAACCAGGTCCTGTTTACCGTTTCAGCAGTAGCTATTACTCGCTGCAGACGTACACCGAAGCGATGGCACACGATAGCACGAAGCGGGGGTGTCGGACGTGGTCGTGATCGCCGGCCACGGCGGGTACGTCCCCCTGTACCGCATCGACCGCGCGGACGTCGCCGAACAGCACGGCGGCCGCGGGAGCGGCGAGTCGGCGGTCCCGGGCCGCGACGAGAACCACGTCACGATGGCGAGCGAAGCGGCGGAGACCGCTCTTGCCCGGGCGGACCTCGACGGCGGGGCACTCGGCGCGGTCGTCTCGGCGAGCGTCACCGACCCCTTCGCCGAGCACGGGGTCGCCGCCCACGTCGCCTACCGGCTGGGCGCGACCGGCGACGTCCGGACCGGTGACTTCCGGGCGACGGGCCGGGCGGCGACCGACGCCCTCGCCTTCGCCCGCGACTTCGTCGCCGCGCGCGGGGACCCGGCGCTCCTCGTCGCTGCCGACGTGATGCCGGTCGAGCAGGGCCACGACGACGAGGCATATTCGGGGGCCGGCGCGGGCGCGCTCGTCCTCGCACCCGGGGACGCGGTCGACGGTCCGGACGGGACGCACCCGGACGGGACGCACCCGGACGGGACCGACCCGGTCGGGACCGTCGCGGGGACGGGCGCGGAGACGACCGGCTTCGTCGAGCGCCACCGGCTCCACGGCGAGGCCGCCACGTCGGGCGACGGGAAGTTCGAGGGGGAGGCGGGCTTCGGTCCGGCCGTCGAGGCGGCCGCCGGACGCGCACTCGCCGCGGCGGGGATCGAAGCGCCTGACCGCGTGGTCGTGGCGGCCCACGACGCGCGGATGGCCTCCGGGGCGGCCTCGGAGTTCCCCGACGCGACCCACGACTCGACGTTCGACGGCGTCGGATACGCCGGCGCGGCGACCTTCGCGCTCGACCTCGCCCACTCGCTCGAGTCGGCGGCGGCTGGCGAGACCGTGCTGGCGGCCGCCTACGGCCCGGGCGGTGCCGACGCGGTCGCCGTCGAGGTCGCCGCTCCCCGGACCGACCCCGGACCGTCGGTCGCGGAGCTGCTCGACAGCAAGGAGTACGTCCCCTACGCGACGCACGTCGCGAACCGCGAGCGGTTCGACTACGAGGGGGTGACGGTCGCATGAGCGGCCCGCGCTACCACCGGACGCGACGCCAGGACCAGCGACTGGTCGGCTTCGAGTGCCAGGGGTGCGGCTGGGTCTCCTTCCCCGACGAACGCCGGGTCTGCAAGCGCTGTGGCGACGCGCCCGCCGACTACGAGGAGGTCCAGCTCGCAGACCGGGGCGAGGTCATGACCTTCGTCGTCCAGCACTACCTGCCGGACGACATCGAGACGCCACAGCCCGTCGCGATCGTCGACGTGCCGCAGGCGGGAGAGGACGGGCCGCAGACGGGGAACGAGGGAGGTGAACCGGCCCGCGTCTACGGCCTGCTGACCGAGACAGATCTCGAGGACCTGGAGGTCGGCCGCGAGGTCGAGGCCCGGTTCCGCGAGGTCTTCGACGAGGGCGACCGGCCGATCAACGCGATCAAGTTCTCGATCCCACGGGGTGAGCAGTGATGCGCGACGCGTACGTCGTCGGGACGGGGATGATCGAGTTCGGCGAGCACTACGACATGTCGTTCGACGACATGATGGAGGCGGCGTACCTGAACCTCCTCGCGGAGGTCGACGGCGGCGTCGAGCCGTCGGACATCGACGCCGCCTGGTACGCCACGATCGACTTCGCCAACGAGGGGAGCTCGGGGTCGTCGCTGGCCCACGCCACGGGGCTCTTCGAGACCCCGATCACCCGGATCGAGAACGCCTGTGCGACGGGGAGCGACGCCTTCCGGAACGCCTCCCTGGCCGTCCGGGCCGGCGAGGCGGACCTCGCGCTCGTGCTCGGCGCCGAGAAGATGCTCGACGACACCGCGGGGCTCATCCAGAGCGCCGCCGTCGAGCGGCTCTGGCGCGGCCGCGGGGTCACGATGCCCGCGTTCTTCGGCATGCGCGCCACCCGGCACATGGAGGTCCACGGGACGACGAAGGACCAGATCGCCCAGGTGAGCGTCAAGAACCACGAGAACGGCGCGAAGTACCCCTACGCCCACCAGCAGTTCGAGTGTACCGTGGACGAGGTCCGCGACTCGCCGACGGTCAGCTACCCGCTGAACCTCTACGACTGCTGTCCCGTGACGGACGGGGCGGCGGCGGTGCTCCTCGCCAGCGAGGACGTCGCCTTCGAGTACACCGACGACCCCGTCCGCCACGCCGGCTGGGGCCTCTCCTCCGACACGTTCCAGCGCGGCGACGACCGCGCGCTGACGAACTTCCCCGCGAGCCAGCAGGCGTCGAGCCAGGCCTACGAGCGCTCCGGCTACGGCCCCGACGACGTCGACGTCGCCGAGGTCCACGACTGCTTCTCCATCACGGAGCTGATCACCTACGAGGACCTCGGCTTCTGCGCCGACGGCGAGGGCGGCGACTACGTCGACTCGGGCGAGCCGTGGCTCGACGGCGACAGGCCGGTCAACCCCTCGGGCGGCCTGCTGTCGAAGGGTCACCCGATCGGCGCGACCGGGGTCGCCCAGATCGCCGAGATCTACGAGCAG
>SLIW01000360.1 GCA_007135435.1 Natronomonas sp. | reverse complement strand
TGGCGGGCGTCGCGGGTCGAGACGACGATCTCGGGGAGGCACGTCACCAGTGGGACGGCGGCGTCGATCCGCGTGACCCCGTCACTCCGGGCGATCGTGAACCCGCCCATGATCGCCGGCGCGACGTTGTCGACGTGGGCGGCGCCGGAGACGACCGCCTCGCCCTCGGCCGCCACGGGGACGAGCTCTTCACGGGTGTAGCCGCGATCGTAGAGCTCGTTGAGGGCGACGGCGGCCGCCGCGGCCGAGGCGGCCGACGAGCCCAGCCCGGAGGCCGGGCGGACGCCCTTGTCGATGCGGATGTGCGCGGGCGCCTCGAGGGCCTCCGCGACCGCCCCGACGGTGTTCTTCTCGGGGTCCTCGGGGATGTACTGGCTGCCGACGCCCGTCACCTCGATGGTGGTGCGGTCGGCGCGCTCGACGCGGACGATGTCCGCCGGTCGCTCGAGCGCCGCGCCGAAGACGTCGAAGCCGCTCCCCAGGTTCGCGCTCGTCGCGGGCGCCCGCACCGTGACCATGGCCGACGTTCCGGTCGCCCGCGGATAAATGTACCTGGCGGCCGGTGCCTCCCGCCTCTCGACGCTCAGGACGGTGACCTACCGCCGGCGTCGGTTCACCCGGCACTCGATCGCCTGGATCGACCGACCGACGAGGGCGGCTCACTCGCGCGCGTCCTCGGGCTCGAACCCGTAGTACTTCGCGAGCGGTTCGATGACCCGGTCGTGGATCACCCAGAGTATGGCCACAGCTACGACGATGATGACGGCGTCCTCGAGGCCCCCCATGAGCCCGAGCGCGACGATGAGCGTCGTCGCACACGCCGCCGCGTGGTTGGTGTTCGTCACCAGCATCGCCGTGGTCGTCAGGATCATCGCGACGGTCGCGCTGGCCGCCAGGTGGAGGAGCTCGACGGAGAACGCGGGGTCGGGTCTGTCGAAGACCACGTACGCACTAACGCCCCCACCGACCACGGCGTACGCGATCAGCCCGGCCACGACGGCGATCGTGTGCCCGCCGATGACGTGGTAGGCGCCCTCGGCGCGGGGCTGTTCACCCGTCGCCATCAGGTACGCCGACGGGCCGAGACTCGGAAAGAGGAACGGCCGACCCGTCGCCAGGGTGATGATCCCGAGGACGGTGAAGTGGAAGAACGTGTTGAGCGCCGCGCTGTATTCGTCGCGGAGGTCGAGCGAGCGGTCGGACAACGTCCGGGAACGTACGCCCCAAACGGCCATAAAACACGTTGTCACCGACACAGGGTGCCGGGAGGGACGGAGAAAGAACGTGACCGGTGGCGATCGATTCCGACGGCGGCGTCCTGCGCTCGACGGGACCGTCCGCCAGAGCGTTTTTCGGCGCGGAGGCCGAACCGCTTACGTGAACGAGAGACGGGCGACGAGACGCCGCGCGATGGCTGGTGGGGGCGCGGTCCTGGCGGCGGGTGTCGCGGGGCTGGCGGGCCTGGCGGGCTGTCTCGGCGAGGAGGGGAGGGCACCGGGACAGCTCGGCAGGCCCGAGCCGCACCTCGAGGTGGACCTGGCGGACGACGGGGCGCGGAGCCAGTTCGCCCCGGCCGTCGTCCACCTGGTCGAGGACGGAACCGTCGAGTGGGTCGTCGCCGGTGACGAGCCGGGGGCGCGCCACGACGTCACGGCCTACCATCCGGAGACCCACGGGGGCCAGCCGCGAATCCCCGAGGCTGCCGACACCTGGGCGAGCCCCTCCCTCGGACCCGGCGACCGATTCGACCACGTCTTCGCGGTCGAGGGCGTCTACGACTACTCCTGCAGCCGACACGAGGCCAACGGGATGGTGGGCTCGGTGGTGGTCGGCTGGCCGGACCCCCACGACCAGCCAGGGCTCCGGCCCCCCGACGCCGACGTTCCGGAGACGGCGGTGGACGCACTCGAGGCGCACAACGCGCAGGTCCGCTCGTTCCTCGAGGAGGAACACGGCGGCTGACGGGACGCCCGGTTGTGGGGGGTCTAGTACTGTCGAAGGGGCAGGAACTGTCGAAGGGAGTAACGCGCGGGCGGTGTTCAGCCCAGCGCGGCGATGCCGAACGGTGCGACCATCCCGGCGAAGGCGATGTCGAGGTACGCGAGGATGATCACGAGTAGCGCGCCTGGGACGCCCCCGAGAGCGCAGATGAGGACCGCCATCGCCGTGATCTGCACCCCGAGGCCGAGCCAGTTCGCCAGTAGCAGGACCAGCAGGCCGACGACCGCGTTCACGATGAACGGCCTGACGACCCTGATGACCCGATAGGCGCCGAAGAGTACCGCAAGGACGAGGAGGAGCAGGGCGACCTCCAGTGTCGTTACCATGACAGATGAGTTCTCGAGGGATCGATATATCGCTTGGGAACCGCGATTGCCCCGCTCATGGGGAGCGAATTCCGGACATCGAGAGTCTAGACCGGCTGAACCTCCGCCCTTCACGGCGTATCACGTTCGACATGACACCGCGAGTCGAGCGATTCGGAGTTTGGCGTGGTGTAATAGGTGACGTTGTGCGGTTGTTCCGACGATAAATACGACCGAAGCGCAGGAACGAAACGTTTTCACGACCACGGGCGATATGGGAACCTACGGGACCGTGGGGTAGCTTGGTATCCTTCAGCGTTTGGGACGCTGTAACCCCGATTCAAATTCGGGCGGTCCCACTCATGCGGCCGACATCCCGATAGTCAAGAGCCGGGCCCATTCTCGACATTCACTATTGGTACTATTCTGCGCCTTGATTGGTCTACATTCTGGTCAGTCTCCGTACTTAGGCCGCTGTACCTCCGTCTTCGTCGGCGAAGCGAGACTTCAAAACCGATGACGGGACCAGTGGGTCCTACATGGACAGTCACGAGAAGGGAGATTACACCGAGGCGGTCGTCATCGCCGAACTCAAACGCAGGTGCATCCCAGTGATGCTCCCGTTCAGTGACAATCAGCGCTACGATCTGGTCGTCGAAACGCCGTCCGGCGAGATGCTGAGACTCCAGGTGAAGACCGGCTGGTTCACCGATGGGGTCGTCCAGTTCCACTCGCGGAGTCAGCATACCAATTCGCAGGGTAACATCTACAAACACTACGATGGCGAGGTCGACGGATTTCTCGTCTACTCCCACGAGCTTGACACGCTCTACCTAATCGCTGCCGCCTCGTTCGACCGATCCATCACGTTGCGCGTCGACGAACCCCACCAGGAGCACGAATCGATCAACTGGGCCGGAGACTACGAGTTCGACGATCGCTGGCCTCCGAACTGGTCCGATTTCGACCGTCGATTACCGGGGCGAAGTCCAGCAATACCCCAGATCGGGCGAGTCCTCGAGGAACATGAGATCCCCTTCGCCCACGTCACCGGGGAACCGTACGACTTCGTCGCCGTCGACCCGGAGGGACGCCGCCACACCATCTGTGCGCAGTCAGGGACGGTCGTCAACGGCCGACTTCGATTCGATGCTGACGGTGGTTCGGATATCGATGCCTACGGCGTCTTCTCTCCCGAGACGGACACGCTCTATCTCGTCCCGGACGACACGTTCGACCGATCCATCTCCCTACGCGTCGAAGAACCCCGCCAGGCCGACGCGTCGATCAACTGGGCAGAAGACTACGAGTTCGAGGCCCGGTGGCCCCCGTGATACGTCACCGCAACTCGCTGGCATTGGTCGTCACTCATTTGAACGCGGTCGTCACGAACCGTTTATCCGCACGGCGTTAGCCGCTCCGTGAGTCACATATCCCGGACAATCACTTCGCTGACACACCCTCCACCTGGCGACCGTCGAACGGCTGTTGGCTGCGAAGGGGCTCGCACTCGCGCTCGCGAGTTAGGCCACCGAGTCGCCCGTGTCGCCCGTATCGACGGCGTTCGGCGACGAGTTCACGTACGTCCTGAACCACACGCCCTGAGCTTCCCCAGGTCGACCGAGCGATGACTATTCGACCCGGGCCTCCCCGCCGGCCATCATCTCGAGGACCTGCATCACCCCCGAGTTGTCGTCCTCGCCCATCCCGTTCTGGACCATCGTCTTGTAGAGTTCGTGGGCGAGCGACGTCTGGGGCATCGGCGAGCCGAACGCCTCGCCCGCACTGGTCGCGATCCGGAGGTCCTTGTACTGGTACGCCGCGAAGAACCCCGGGTCGAAGTCCCCGTGGATCATGTTCGGCGCGCGGTTGTCGAGGGTCCAGCAGCCCGCCGCCCCGCCACTGATCGCGTCCACCACTGCCTCGAGGTCGGCGCCCGCCGCGTCCGCGAACACCAGTGCCTCGCTCACCCCGACCATCTGCGCGGCGACGACGATCTGATTGCACGCCTTCGTCGTCTGGCCAGCACCGCTCGGGCCGCAGTGCGTGATCGTCTCGCCCAGAACCTCCAGGACATCGAGCTGGTCGTCCAGCACGTCCTCGTCGCCACCGACCATGATCGAGAGCGTTCCCTCGATGGCGCCCTCCTCGCCGCCGGAGATCGGCGCGTCGAGCATTGCGACGCCTGCCTGGTCGAGTCGATCGGCGACCGATTCCGCGACCGTCGGGGAGATGGTCGAGTGATCGACGACGGTCATCCCCTCGCTCAGCCCGTCGATCACGGGGTTCGATTCGTCTCCCTCGCCGAGCACGACGTTCTCGACGTCCGGCGAGTCGGGCAAACACAGGAGCACGACCTCGCTCCGTTCGGCGACGTCCTCGGGTGAATCGCCGGCAGTGCCACCGTGGTCGACGAGCGCGTCGACCGGGTCGTCGGAACGGTTGTACCCCACGACGGGATACCCTGCGTCGACTAAGTTCTTCGCCATCGGCAAGCCCATGATTCCGAGTCCCACGAAGCCAATCGTCTTTGTCGGCATACCATCTCAATTCGGGTGACTCCCGAAAAAGGTTCGCCGAACACAGTACCAGCACGGGGGGAGTCCAACCGCGGTTTCGATCCCGATCAATCGTCGGAGGTGAACGGCTTCGCTACATGTATCCAGACACGGCCGCCACCATCGAACACCCTGGACGACGGACGTGCTGTCCGCTCGGCGGACCGGTGTCGTGGACGAGCTGGGAACCTCCGACCACGGTCGGGTGGAGGTGGCCGCTCGCAGGCCCGGGGCAACGCCGTATTGCGACCGATTCTGCACCCTTCGGTCGTCGAGGAGCACTCGACCACGACCACTACCACCCTCCCCTTGGCAAACTTCTTATCCGGTGCCGCGCCAAGGTCGTACACCTACATGGCGAGCGCGGAGAGCACGGAGGTCATCGACAGGTTCGAGGAGTTCTACCGCGACTACTACCGCAACGAGATCGGCGAGCTCGCCCAGAAGTACCCGAACGAACGGCGCTCGCTGTACGTAGACTGGGACGACCTCTACCGGTTCGATCCGGACCTCGCCGAGGATTACGTCGCCCAGCCTGACCAGATGCGCGAGTACGCCGAGGAGGCCCTCCGGCTCTACGATCTGCCCGTCGACGTCAAGCTCGGACAGGCGCACGTCCGCGTCGTCAACCTCCAGGAGGCGACCGACATCCGGGAGATCCGCGCGCGCCACCGCGGCCAGCTCCTCGCGGTCACCGGGATCGTCCGCAAGGCGACGGACGTCCGCCCGAAGATCATCCAGGCGGCCTTCGAGTGCCAGCGCTGCGGGACGCTCACCCGCATCCCCCAGACGGCGGGGGAGTTCCACGAACCCCACGAGTGCCAGGGCTGCGAGCGGCAGGGGCCGTTCACCATCAACTTCGACCAGTCCGAGTTCGTCGACGCCCAGAAGCTCCGCGTCCAGGAGTCGCCCGAGGGGCTCCGCGGGGGCGAGACGCCCCAGAGCATCGACGTCCACATCGACGACGACGTCACCGGGGAGGTCACCGCCGGCGACCACGTCCGGGTCACGGGGGTCCTCCACCTCGACCAGCAGGGCAACCAGCAGGAGAAGTCCCCCATCTTCGACGTCTACATGGAGGGCCGCTCGGTCGAGATCGAGGACGAGCAGTTCGAGGACATGGACATCACGAACGAGGACAAGAAGGAGATCATCGAGCTCTCCAGCCAGCCGGACATCTACGAGCAGATGGTCGCCTCGATGGCGCCCTCGATCTACGGCTACGACGAGGCGAAGCTGGCGATGATGCTCCAGTTGTTCTCAGGTGTCACGAAACATTTGCCGGACGGATCGCGGATCCGGGGAGATCTTCACATGCTCCTGATAGGTGACCCGGGCACTGGTAAGTCGGCCATGCTCCAGTACGTTCGGAACATCGCCCCGCGGTCTGTGTACACCTCCGGGAAGGGGTCCTCCACCGCAGGCCTCACCGCAGCTGCTGTTAGAGACGACTTCGGAGACGGCCAGCAGTGGACCCTCGAGGCAGGCGCGCTCGTGCTCGCCGACCAGGGTATTGCCGCTGTTGACGAGCTGGATAAGATGCGGTGCGTGACTGGTGACACCCGCGTCAACCTAGGTGGAGGAGGGATAACGCGCATAGGTGACCTTGCAAGAGAAGCCGCAGAAACTGGCACGATAGAGGGACTCCCTAACGGGCGAACGATACGGGATCTGGATCTATCCGTCTGGACGATGACGGACTCTGGACGGCTGGTTACCAGGCCGGTGACAGCCGTCCACGAGTATGACGCACCGGACGTGTTGACGGAGGTGACGCTCGAATCGGGTGAATCAGTCACGGCGACGGACGATCACCCG
>SLIW01000133.1 GCA_007135435.1 Natronomonas sp. | reverse complement strand
TTCGTCTACGCGCTGGCGATCCTGGCGGCCGCCGACGTGCTCGCCATCGCCGTCCTCTCGCAGTGGATCAACACCGCCGTCTCGTACCTGCCGGCGTTCATCGCGGGGCTGCTGGTCATCGTCCTCGGGTTCGTCGTCGCCGACTTCATCGGCGACGCCATCAAGCGGACCCAGGCCGCGACGCAGACCCGGTACACCGAGTGGTTCGCCACCGGCGTGCAGTTCTTCCTCTACTTCGTCGTGATCGTCATCGGCCTCGACACGATGGGCATCGACGTCGGCATCCTCTTCGTCTTCGCGAGGGCGCTGGCGTGGGGCCTCGCCATCGCCATCGCCCTCGGCGTCGGGATCGCCTTCGGCCTCGGCGGCAAGGAGTACGTCGAGGAGAACATCGACCGCTGGGCCCGTAGTGGGAAGTCGGAAGTGTCCTCCTCCGACGCCCCCCGCGATCGCGATCCCGGAACCGGGACTGAAGACGACAGCCCCATGGGGTGAGTGACTACCGCAGGTCGACCCCAGGTGGCGCGGATTCGCCCCCGATTCGGCTCCCGCGCCGACCCGGCCGGTCTCCAGCCGTCGCCGTAGACACTTCTGTTCGTCAGGTCATCTCGACGATTTGATGCCAGTCTGACAATTTGATGCCGGGCCGACGATGTGATGCCGGTCTGGCTATGTGAGGCCGGGCCGACGATGTCACGCCAGGCCGACGGTCTCCTGGTAGGCGCCGTAGTGGTCCTCGAAGACCGCCATGATCTCGCCCATCGTCGCGTAGACCTTCACCGCGTCGATTATGGGCGGCATCACGTTCTCGCCCGCCTCGATGGTCTCCGAGAGCGCCTCGAGCGCCTCCTCGACGGCCGCGTCGTCGCGCTCCGCCTTGACCTCCGCGAGCCGCTCCAGCTGGCGCTCCTGGGCGGTCTTGTCCACCCGCAGGACGTCCGGGGAGGTGTCCTCCTCGATGGTGTACTTGTTGACGCCGACCACGATCTCCTCTTCGGCGTCGACGCGCTTCTGGTACTCGTAGGATGCCTCCTGGATCTCCCGGTGGAAGTACCCCTGCGGGATGCCCACGAGGACGCCGTCCCTGACGGACCCGTCGCCCATCTCCCGGATCTCCTCGATGTAGGCCATGATCTCGGCCTCGTACTCGTCGGTGAGCCGCTCGATGGCGAACGAGCCGCCCATCGGGTCGACGATGTCGGCCACGCCGGACTCCTCGGCGATGATCTGCTGGGTGCGCAGCGCGACGCGGACGGCCTCCTCCGACGGGAGGGCGAGCGCCTCGTCGTAGCTGTTGGTGTGGAGGCTCTGGGTCCCCCCGAGGACGGCCGCGAGTGCCTGGATCGTCGTCCGGACCACGTTGTTCAGCGGCTGCTGGGCGGTCAGGCTCTGGCCGGCCGTCTGGGTGTGGAACTTCATCCGCTTCGACTCGGGCCGCTCGGCGCCGTACCACTCGTCCATGACCCGGGCGTAGATGCGACGGGAGGCGCGGAACTTCGCGATCTCCTCGAAGATCGAGTTGTGGGAGTTGAAGAAAAAGGACAGAAGCGGTGCGAACTCGTCGACGTCCAGGCCCCGATCGAGGCAGTCCTCGACGTAGGCGAACCCGTCGGCGAGGGTGAAGGCGGCCTCCTGGATCGCGGTCGAGCCGGCCTCCCGGATGTGGTACCCCGAGATCGACACCGGGTGGAACTTCGGCGTCTCCTCGACGGCGAACTCGATGGTGTCGGTGACGACGTCGAGGGAGGGTTCCGGCGGGATGACCCACTCCTTCTGGGCGATGAACTCCTTGAGCATGTCGTTCTGCAGCGTCCCGCGGACCTCCTCGCGGGGGACGCCCTGCTGGTCGGCCAGCGCGATGTACATCGCGTAGATGACCGCCGCCGACGGGTTGATCGTGAACGACGTCGAGACCTCGCCGAGGTCGATCCCGTCGAAGAGGATCTCCATGTCCCGGAGGGTGTCGACCGCCACGCCCTCCTTGCCGACCTCGCCGTCGCTCATCGGGTGATCGGAGTCGATCCCCATCAACGAGGGCATGTCGAATGCCGTCGACAGCCCCGTCTGACCCTCCCGGGTGAGGTAGTGGAACCGCTCGTTGGTCTCCTCCGCCGTGCCGAACCCGGCGAACTGCCGCATCGTCCAGGTCCGGCCCCGGTACATCGTCGGGTACGGTCCTCGCGTGTAGGGCGGCTCGCCCGGGAAGCCCAGGTCCTCGTCGTAGTCGATATCCGCGACGTCCTCCGGGGTGTACAGGCGGTCGACCTCGTGGTTCGAGACGGTGACGAACTCCTCCTTCCGCTCGCCGTGCTTCAGGAACGGCTCGAGCGTCTCCGACTCCCACCGCTCCCGTTCGGAGCGGATCGCAGAGAGGTCCTCCTCGTCGAACATACCCGTGTTTCGGTCAGCGCAGTTATCAAGGTTGGCGTGGGGCGCCGGGGCACGTCGCCCTCGCTCGTTCGTCGCTCGCGCCCGTTCGTCACCCGCGCCCGTTCGTCGTCCTGCGGTCCGGGAGCCGTGCCGGCCGATCCGCGTTCGGCATCCGGGGGTTCGATCGGCCAGGGACCCGGTACGGACACGATCGTGAGACTCGCGACCACGTCTCGTCGCAGGTTTATGAACCACGGGCGGGAACCTCCCGGCGGTGCCATCCAGACGGCGAGAGGGTCCTGAAGCGCCGGCGACACGGCGCGAGGGTCCATCCAGCCCAGCTGCGCGGAGTCCGCTCGCTCGACCAGGGGCGGCCTCGACCGGAGGCCCTCCACCGGCAGGATTCGACGGCGGCGCACCCCGAGAACGACAGTCTCCCATCCACCATCCGGCCGCGACCGTCCCGACGGCGGGGAGGTGAGACGTGGAGGTCGTCCACCTGGCCGGGGTCCTGCTGGCGGTCCTCGCGGCCGGGCTCCTCGCCACCCAGAACATCGCGGTCCGGCTCGCGACCGACGGGACCGGCGTCAGCCGCGCCGTGCTCATCGTGATGGCCATCAACCTGGGCGTCATCGGCCCCGCCGCCGCGATCGTCCACTTCCCGTCCTACGGCCTGTCGTGGCGGGCCGCCGGGGCCTTCGCCACCGCTGGCGTCGTCGGCCTCGTGCTCGGGCGGGTCTGCATGTACGGGGCGATCAAGTCGATCGGTGCGAGCCGGACGACGCCGCTCGTGTCCGCGTCGACGTTCGTCACTGCCCTCCTGGCTATCTGGCTCCTCGGGGAGTCCGTGACGGTCCCCCACGGGATCGGGATCGTCCTCATCGTCTTCGGGATCGCGGCGATCGCGTGGTCGACGGCCGCCGACGCCGGTCGGGAGGCCTCGTGGCGGGACGTGGGCGCGTCGCTGGTGCTCCCGCTCGGCGCGGCGTTCTTCATCGGCGTCGAGCCGATCTTCGTCCGCGTCGGCCTCGACGACGGCACCCCGGTCCTGGTCGGACTGGCGGTGATGATGGCCGCCGCCCTCGCGAGCTACCTCGCGTACCTCCGGATCCGCGGCGGCGGCCTCGCGGGGATCGCAGCGACGCCGAACCTGCGCTGGTGTCTCGTCGCCGGGGTGACGAGCACGTTCGGGCTGCTCTCGTACTTCGCTGCGCTGCGGGCCGCGCCGGTGGTGGTCGCGATCCCGCTCATCCACACGGCACCGCTCATCGTCATCGCGCTGTCGGTCGCGTTCCTCCCGCAACGCCTCGAACGGGTCACCCTCCCGCTCGTCGTCGGGGCCGCCGTGGTGGTCGCCGGGGCGATCCTCGTCTCGGTGTCGGGGTGACCGCGTCGAGGATCCCTACATGGCCAGGGACGCGACCTGGCCAAGGGCGAACGGGTCACCGAGGAACACAAGCAACCAGAACGCCGTCAGACCGAGCTCGATACCGGCGATACCCGTGGTCTTCAGGACGAAGGCCGGTAACGACTCGCGACGGATCCATTCGACGAACCCCATCGAGTCGGAGGGACGTCCCGCGTGGGTACTGGCGTAGTATGCCGACCGACACGGCACGCAGCACTCACCGTCGTGGAAGATGGTCGTCCCGCAGTTGAGGCACTCCCATGGCCAGCTGGTAGAGTCGTCGTCGGATTCGGCGTCCGGGTCGGCCGCGTCCAGATCGTCCTGGTGGTAGATCCTCGTCCCGCAACTGAGGCAATGCTGAGGGCAGGGCTCGTCCCCCCCGAGATCGTCTCCCGGATCCGGAGCGACTGATGACATTGGGGTGCCGAGTGCAGTGATTTTTCGACGGAGAACTGTTCAAACGATTCCGTGATAAATGTTTCCCCGATTGCTTGGAATTTATTGGGCCGATCTGCGGATTGAAATGCCCACCAGACCGACTCGCCGGGCAGGTGACCATCCGCCGTGACCCCGGAGAGTGCTCCCTCGGGGCGGGCGACTCGCCGAGTCGCCGAACGGGAGATGTGAACGACGTTCATTTCGCCGCGTTGCCACCGACGGCCCGCCTGTTCGAGACGACCTCGAGACCCATCGTGACCACGCGAGACTGATCGAGGTCTCGCCGTCGTATCTCGCCGTCGTACCTCGCCGTCGTACCTCGCCGTCGTACCTCGCCGCTTCGTGTCGGGGGAGCCAAACCCTCCTCACATCGTGTTCCGTCGTCTCGCGTGCGGTCCCACAGTGGTGCCCGTACCTCAGAGCCCGTCGTACGGACCCGCCTTCGCCTCGTTCAGTCGCTCGAGCTGTTCCTCGGAGAGGTCGATCCCCCCGGCGACGAGGTTCTCCTCGAGCTGCTCGACCGTCCGGGCGCCGACGATGGGCGCGGCCACCCCCTCGCGGTGGGACAGCCACGCCAGGGCGGTCTGGGCGGGGGTCGCGCCGACCTCCTCGGCGACCGTGTCGAGGACGTCGTGGGCGTCGAAGTTCTCGGGGGTCAGGTAGTGCGCCTCGAACCGGCTGGATTCGCCCGCCAGCGACTCCCCGGTCAGCCCCTCCTCGCGGTCGTACTTGCCCGTCAGGAAGCCCTGACCGAGGGGGCTCCACGGGCAGACCGCGATCCCGTGCTCCCGGCACATCTCGAGGTAGTCGCCCTCGATCTCCCGGTCGACGAGATTGTATCTCGGCTGGGCGACCGTGAACGGCTCCCAGCCCTCGCTGCGGGCGAGCTCGTTGGCGCGGGCGACCTTCCAGGCGTTCGGTCGCATGGTCGACGTCCCGAGGTAGTGGACCTTCCCGACCTCGACGAGCCCGTTCAGCGTCCGCATCAGCTCGCGGGTCGGCGTCTCGTCGTCCCACCGGTGGATGTACAGGACGTCGACGTAGTCGGTGTCGAGCCGGTCGAGCAGGGCGTCGATCCGGTGGCGGACGTTCTTGCGGTTGGTCCCGCGGCTGTTCGGGTCGCCCTCGCGGATCTGCCAGTAGATCTTCGAGGCGATCGTGAACCGCTCGCGGTCGCGGTCGGCGAGCCACGCGCCGATCCACTCCTCGGCGGCGCCGCCGCCGTAGACGTCCGCCGTGTCGACGAAGCGGCCGCCCGCGGCCGCGTAGGCGTCCAGCAGTGCGTGGGCGCGCTCCTCGTCGATCTCGAGGTTCCCCGCCTCGGTCTCCCTGCCGAACCGCCAGGTGCCGAACTGGAGCTCGCTCGTCTGCAGCCCGGTGTCGCCCAGCGGGACGAACCCGAGGTCGACGTCTTCGAGAGCCATGTCCGGATCGACTCCCGTGAGCTACAAAAGGGTGGGGCAACCGGACAGACCGCACCGGGTTCTGACCGTGGCGCCACTGTGGAGGTCGGGGGGAGAAGCCCACTGGAGGTCGGGGAGTTCGGCCCGCTGGAGGTCGGACGGATCGGCCCGCTGGAGATCGGGGAGTTCGGCAGACTGGAGGTTAGGCGGATCGGCCCGCTGGAGATCGGGTGGAGCAGCGCCCGAGCGCGATCGGCTGTTCCGATCACGGTTCGGGGAGAAGAGGACGGCAGCCAACGTCTGGACCGCCTAGAACACGATCATCTCGGCCTCGATCGCGAAGTAGACGACGAAGTAGATGACGAAGATCGCCGCGAGGGTCCACTGGCCGAGGGAGACGTCGTCCCGTTCGCCCATCGCCGCCTTCACCAGCGGGTAGCTCATGATGCCGGCAGCGAGGCCGTTGGCGATGGAGGCGGTCAGCGGCATGACGGTGATCGTGAGGCCGCCCGAGATCGCCCACGCGGGGTCCTGCCAGTCGATGTCGGCGACGCCCTGGAGCATGATGATGCCCACCACCACGAGCGCGATGTAGGTCGCGTAGGTGGGGATCGCCGAGACGAGCGGCACGAACAGCAGGGAGACCGCGAAGAACCCGCCGACCACGAGCGCGGTGAAGCCGGTGCGGCCGCCCTCCTCGATGCCGGTGGCGGACTCGATGTAGGTGGTGACCGTCGAGGTGCCCATCATCGCGCCGGCGGTGGTGCCGACCGCGTCGGCCATCAGCGGCTTGTCCATCTCCGGGAGGTCGCCGTGCTCGTCGAGGAAGCCACCGATCTGGGAGACGCCGATGAGGGTCCCCGCGGTGTCGAAGAAGTCGACGAAGAAGAACGTGAACACCACCAGGGCGAACACGAGCGGGTCCTGGGCGATCAGCCCGAGGCCCTCGACGAAGCCGTACACCAGCGGGGTGAAGTCGTACTGGACGCCGAGGAGCAGCCCACCGAGGCCCTCCTGTTCGACCTGGTCGATCGCCCCGGGTTCGAGCGTCCCCCGGCCGACCGCGCCGGCCAGCGTGAGGAC
>SLIW01000563.1 GCA_007135435.1 Natronomonas sp. | reverse complement strand
TGGCGTTCAGCGAGCTGATGGACGCAGAACGGCGGCTCCGGGAGGTGGTCCGGTGGTTCCCCGAGGCGGACTACGGCTTCCACATCGGTCGCCTCGCCGACGCCGACATCACGGTGGTCAGTCGGGCCGACGCCTCGGCGCCGCTGTCACGGCACGTCCGGCTGTTCGACGACGGCGGTCGGTACCGGTCGTTCTCGTTCGCGATCACCCGGCTCTTCCTGGAGTCGTGCCACCAGCACGTCACGGACGGGACCATCACCTTCGAGTGGGTCTTCACCCCGGAGGTGCTGGACGTCCTTAGAGGCGATCCGCGGCTGGCGAGCCACTCGGCGGAGATGCTGGAGACGGGCCGGGTCGAGTACCGCCGCTCCGACGAGGACATCCCCTACATCGTCCTCCTCTCCGAGGAGTCGGTCAACCTGCGGCTGGCCGACGACGACGGCTCGCCAACCGCGTTGATCCAGTCAGACGACGAGGCGGTTCGGACGTGGGCGGAGGCCACCTTCGAGGACTACTGGGAGGACGCCACGCCCGTCACGGTCGACGAGTTCGAGTACACGTCGTAGTCGACGGACGTGAGTTCGCATCGTAGTCGACGGACGTGAATTCGCATCGTAGTCGATGAACACGACGTGAACATCGGACGCGGTGTGACCGGACGAGTGTCACGCGACATTATGCTCCGTGCGAAGCTCTAGCAGGTCGATGGGTGATCACGAGACTATGCCACACTACATGGACGTCCACCGGAACGTCGACGCGGACGGCCTGGAAGCGATTCGAACGAGCGCGGACCTCGTCTCGGTCCAGGAGCGCTCCGACGTGGCGTACGAGCGGTACTGGATCGACGAGGCGGAAGGGGTGGCATTCTGTCTCTTCGAGGCGCCGAGCAAGGCCCGCGGCGAGGCCGTCCACCGGGCGGTCCACGGCCTCCTCGCGGACGAGATCTTCGAGGTGACCGCGGGCGAGTACCCGCAGAGGGGACGACACGGATGACCCTCCAGGCGCCGCTCGACGACACGGCCTTCGAGACGCTCGCCCGGGACGTCCACGGGGACGTCCTGCGGCCCGGCGACGCGGACTACGACGAGGCCCGCGAGATCTGGAACGCGATGATCGACCGGAGACCGGCCGCAATCGTCCGGCCGACGGGGACGGCCGACGTGATGACCACCGTCGAGTTCGTCCGCGAGGAGGACGTACCGCTGGCCGTCAAGGGCAACGGCCACAACGTGGCCGGCAACGCGCTCTGCGACGACGGCATCGTCATCGACCTGTCGCGGATGTCGTCTGTCCGGGTGGATC
Organism: Natronomonas sp.; assembly: GCA_007135435.1. Lineage (GTDB taxonomy): Archaea > Halobacteriota > Halobacteria > Halobacteriales > Haloarculaceae > Natronomonas. The sequence goes on along the minus strand of SLIW01000563.1, from coordinate 5,437 downwards.
CCATCGCCCAGACGGCCCGCGTGGGCCCCGGCGCCACCCTGGCGGACGTGGACCACGAGACGCAGGCGTTCGGCCTCGCCACGCCGCTGGGGTTCGTCTCCGAGACCGGCATCTCGGGGCTCACCCTCGGCGGCGGGTTCGGCTACCTCTCGCGGAGGTACGGCATGACCGTCGACAACCTCCGGTCGGTCGACGTCGTCACCGCCGACGGCGAGCTGGTCCACGCGAACGAGGAGGAGAACGCCGACCTGTTCTGGGGCGTTCGCGGCGGCGGCGGTAACTTCGGCATCGTCACGTCGTTCGAGTTCGACCTCCACGAGGTCGGCCCCGATGTCCTCGCCGGACTGATCGTCTACCGGGCGGACGACGCACCCGCGGTGGTCCGACACTGGCGAGATTTCGTCGCGGACATCCCCGACGAACTCACCGTCTGGGTGGTGTTCCTGACCGCGCCGCCGGCACCGTTCATCGACGAGGCGTCCCACGGGGAGCCCGTCGTCGCCGTCCTCCCCGTCCACTCGGGCGACCTGGCGGAAGGGTGGTCGCTCCTCGAGCCGTTGCGGTCGTTCGGCGACCCCGTGGGGGACAACGTCGAGGAGCGATCGTACGTCGCGTGGCAGCGATTCTTCGACGAGGCGAACGCGTCGGGCGTCCGGAACTACTGGAAGTCACTCAACTTCACCGAGTTCTCCGACGAGACGATCGATACCTGCCTCGAGTACGCCCTCGATCGACCGACGCCAGAGACCAAGGTCGCCATCGCCCACATGGGTGGGGCGACGACACGCGTCCCGGTGGACGCGACGTCCTACCCCCACCGCGACGCGGAGTTCCTGGTGAACGTGCAGGTGCGGTGGGAGGACCCGGCGCGGGACGAGGCGTGCATCGCGTGGGCTCGGGCGGTCTACGACGACCTGCTCGGGTACTCGACCGACGGGACGTACGTGAACTTCATCAGCGAGGACACCGGCGAGGAGGCGTTCGCCTACCGCGAGAACCACGACCGCCTCGCCGAGCTGAAGCGGACCTACGACCCCGAGAACGTCTTCCGGCGCAACCAGAACGTCGAGCCCGCAGCGTAGGGCGCCTGCCGTCACGTTCCACCACGACGACGGCGACGACGGCGACGACGGCGACGACGGCGACGACGGCGATAACGGCGACGACGGCGACGACGTCTGTGACACTCCGCTCGCCCGCTTCCAGACCACCGGCCGCGGCGACTCCGAGATCTCTTCACCATGTCTCCTCCGCGTGACGGCGGTGTACACCGCCTGGGGACGGGAGGACACGTTCGGCCCTCTCGAGACGGGCGACGGTCTGGAGCATACTCACCCACGCCAGCCTGGCCTGGGGAACGTTCTTCATCCGGTACCACGCCTCGGCGAATCCTCGGAGAGCCCCTCGACCGTATCGGTCGCACGCCCGAGGCACGCCCAGTTCCGGCGGGCGACGTCCGCGTCCGCGGACTGGGTGAACGGTTCGAAGCGGTGTCCGTCGAGGACCGGGATTGAGCCGAGACGTATGGGGAGCGACAGGACACCTCGTCCGGTTCATGTGGACGGACGTCCTATCGGGTACGATGAGTGCTGCACCGAAAGCCGGGTGGCGGTGGTCGAACGTCCCGGTACCGGAACCGTACGTCGTTGGGTTGGTGCTCGGAGTCACGTTGCACGCCGTACGTCCGTGGCACGCGTTCGACCATCCCCGGCTGTTCCGGTTGGTCGGCGGGGCGGTACTCGGAGCCGGTCTCCTGCTCGTCAGGTGGGCGGTGCGGACGGTCGGCTCGACGGACGTCGAGAATCCCGACGGGATCGTGACCGACGGTCCGTACGCGTACAGTCGTAATCCGATGTACGTGGCGTGGCTGGGGATCTATACGGGCCTCTCCCTCGTCCTGAACGCGGTCTGGTTGTTCCTCCTCCTCCCCGTCGTGATGGGGTGGACTCACCTGGTCGTTCGACAGGAGGAGCGCTCCCTCGAGCGGGACTTCGGTGACGGGTATCGAACGTACACCCGTACCGTCCGGAGGTATCTGTAGGGCGACCGGCGGAGAGTGGCTCGGCTGTACGCCATAGCGACGCTGAGGCTCGGCGTTCCCCGAGCACGGGCTGACTGGTGCGAACGACCAGCCGGTGTGACGGTGATCCGCACCCTGCGGTGCCCTCACTCGCCGGCAGGCCACTCGTCCGGCCCGAGCGGGTCGCCCTCCAGGAACGCCGCGATCCCCTCGCGGGCGTCGGCGGTCGTACAGAGCTCGGCGAACCGTCGGTTCGAGTGGTCGATCGCGTCGGCGTACCCCATCCCACGCATCTCGTAGAAGGCCCGCTTGCCCATGCTGACGGCGGTCGGGCTCTTCGAGGCGATCGTCGTCGCGAGGTCCATCGCGACCTCGACGTGCTCGCCCGGCGGCGCGACGCGGTTGAGCAACCCCCACTTCAGGGCCGTCTCCGCGTCGATCAGCTCGCCGGTCAGCAGCAGCTCGAGACAGCGCTTGGCGGTCACCGCGTCCATCAGCGGCACCGCCGGGCCCATACAGAACAGCCCGACCTTCGGCGCCGTCGCGCCGAGTCGCGTGCCCTCGGCCGCCACCGCGAGGTCGCAGGCCGCCACCAGCCCGAGGCCGTTCGCCACCGCGTGCCCGTGGGCCGCCGCGACGACCGGCGTCGATACCTCCGCCAGCGTCGTGAAAGGCCGTTCCATCCCGGCCACCCACCGCTCGTACTGCTCGTCGCCGTCGTGTTCGGCGTACTCCGTGAGGTCGATGCCCGCGGAGAACGCGTCGCCGGCGCCCCTGACGACGATGGCCCTGACCGCCTCCTGGGCGTCGAGTGAGCGGAGCGCCTCGTCGAGCTCCGTCGCGAGGGCCGTACTGAACGTGTTCAGCGAACCGGGGCGGTTCAGCGTCACGATCCCGACGTATCCATCGCGCTCGGTCCTGACGGTCGCGTCGTCGGTCGACCCGTCCGGTTTCTCGTCCATACCCCACCGTCGGTGGGCACGGTGAAAATATCACCGCGGTCGACGGGGAGCGAGATGGACGATCCCGGGGATACAGCTATCGCTCTACTCGTCGTCTCCACGCGCGTCATGCCAACGTACGTGCTCTTGACGACCTTCACCCAGGAAGGCATCGAAAACGTCCGGGACAGTCCCGAACGAACGGAACACGCGAAAGACCTGGTCGAGTCCCTCGGCGGGACCTGGAAGGACTTCTTCGTCACGATGGGACGATACGACGGCGTCGTCATCGCCGACTTCCCGGACGACGCGACGGCCGCCCGAGCAGTGCTCGAGCTCGCCGAAAGCGGCAACGTGACGACGGAGACACTCCGCGCGTTCACCCTCGAGGAGTTCCGTGACATCATCGACGCCATGTCCTGACCGCCAGGGGATGCCTCGAGGGCGAACGAGAACCGTGAGTGGAGACTCCGACGGAGCGCATCGTCGACGTGGACCTCCAGGATAGAATCGATATAGATACCACCGTTTTCCTGACAGAATCTGGGCAATTCGTCCTTCCGTGGAGAGGTTCGAAACGCGTATTCCACACTGACTATCCGTCTCATCTGATCTATCGAAAGGATTTGTACGCATTCTATTCGGGCACCAACTTCCCAATTGAACAGGTCGAGCCGTGTGAGATGGAGAGTGCGAACCCATCGGTTCGCTATTCGCTGAGCGCCCAGTACACACGTCCCTGGGATTGCGTCGATAGCACCTGCCACCGGCCTATGGACCACCTCGACGTCCACATCACCATTTCAGGTATCGGTGTAACGAACCTCGTGAGAGATAGTTTGATAGTGATTGGCACACTATTCACCGTGGGTTTCGAAACGGGTCCGATTGGACGTCACCGACGACCCTACCGGACCGACCGCGTGACCCGGTGATACCATGGTGTCGAGAGAGACACGAGACGAGATCGAGGAGCAACTCGGGCTAATCCCCGCCGAAATGGAGGCCATCGTGGAATCGGTGAGTGATCACATGTGGGCGTTCGTCCGGGACCTCCACTACAGCGAGACCGAGCTCTCGGCTCGGGAGAAGGCGCTCGTCGGCCTGGGTGCCGCAGCCGCCATCAAGGAACCGTTCTGCATCCGATACTATCGATCGGATGCGGCGGTCCAGGAGCTCACGGAGGAGGAGATCAAGGAGGCGGTCACGGTCGCCAGCACCGTGCAGTTCTTCTCGACGATCCTGCAGGGAAGCGAGGTCGACTTCGCCGACTTCTGCGACGAGGTCGACCACATCGCCGTCCACTCGCGAGAACGCGGCCCATCGGCGACCGGCGACTGAGCCGGTAGTGCCCCGAACCCCTCCACGAGCATCCCCGGCGTTGAATTGGAGACGACCGGTCAGATCGATGATCCCACGGAGAGGACGTCATCCGCGTAATCGAGCGACCGGTCCTCGGATTTGTACTGTTCGAAGAGCGTCTCACTCCACCGCTATGCACGTGGACCGGCAGTATCGATGAGTGAACGGAGCATGCCAGAATCCGGTTCGTAACAGCAGATACTGATACAGTCATCGAAGACACAGAGTTCCCACCCCTCGCTGTTCGGAGGCCTTCGTGTAAGAACACTGTATAGTTATGGTGAGCGACCGCCTCGGTGACTTTCTTCCGGTTCCAGGCGCGCAGCGGCTCGAATACGTCGGGTGGATAGATCATCTCGTACTCGTATCCCTCGAATACCCCGTCGAAGTAGACGTCGAGGGCACTCGATATCAACATCACCACCCCCAGCCCCCGGTAGGTCTAGGCCTGCTCGGCGATCTGCGTCAACCGTCCCATCGGGGGGTTACGCTCTTCGTCCTCGGACGGAACAGTGGTCGCCTCGACGAACGCCAGCTCTTCGAGAGCGTCTTCCTACGGGTGGAGGTCGATCGCGTCCGCCGACCTGTCGGTCATCGCTTCCCTCCATGACTCCGATCATGCGGCCCTGGTTCGACGGTCGGTTCGAGCGTGGTGTAGAGTGCGCGCAGGAACGCCGCTGGCTGTTCCAGCTTCGGGTCGTCGGCTGCGTCCTCGATCACGTGTAGCGGCCATCCGTAGCGTTCGCTCGCGTTCTCGGCGATCCCGAGCCGGTTCGCGCGGTCGTGTCGCCCCCAGACGAGCGTCGTGGGGACGGAGATCCGTTCGAGATCCCCCGACGGTATCCGCGGCACCCCGACCTCCTTCATCAGGGTCCGCATGGCGGACTTCACACTTGGCGTTCGAGTCAGCTCGAGGTTGTACGCCAGGAACGGCTCCCAGTCCTCGCCCATCTGGGCGATCAGCTCCTCCCGGTCACACATGCATTGGTCGAGGAACCCGTAGTAGGCGCGTTCCGTCGGCCGCACAGAGTAGCGGATCAGCCCGAAGGCGAACTTCGGGGACGGTCTGAACCCGCCCAGACCGAGGGAGTCCACGAGCACCAGTCGGCCGAGC
>SLIW01000013.1 GCA_007135435.1 Natronomonas sp. | reverse complement strand
TCGAGCGGAGCTCCGCGACGGTCAGCTCCGCCGGGTCGACGTCGAGCAGGTCCTCCTCGGCGATCTGGTCGTCGACGGTGAACGCCACCTCGCCCTGGCCCGCGATCAGGAGGCCGACCTCGAGCTCGTGGATTCCCGGCCGGAGCCGCTCGGTCTCCAGGATCACCCGGACGGTCTCCCCGAGGTCCAGCGCCAGCGGTTCCTCGGGCGTTATCTCGGTGGCGGCGTAGCGCTCGTCCCCCGAGCACTCCAGGGTGACGGCCCCGGGCGGGACGACCTCGCCGTCGAGGGCGACCCTCGTGACGCCCTCGACCGTCGTCTCGACGAGGCGGTTCTTCAGCTCGAACTCCACCCCGCGCTCGGTGTTCTCGAGGCTCTCCCAGGTGTAGAGGCGCTCGAGGTACTGGTCGATCACTGGCGGAAGCAGGTCCCCACGAAACATCGGTCTGTCGTGAACGCGAGACGACGGACGAGGCGTTTACACCGGCCCGAGCACGTCAGGTGTGCTGGTCGGTGGCTGCATCTGTGCCGACGCTGATCGGTGGCTGCATCTGTGCCGACCGTCCATAGACGAGCGTCGAGCGCCGCGAGACCCCGCAGCCTGCAGGCTCAACCCTTTTTCGCCCAGGGACCGAACTGGGCACATGCCCACCCACGTGAGTGCCGACCAGGTGCGGTGGTGGCTCGACGAGAACGTCGTCCGGGACGTGACGAGTCACGCCCAGGAGGAGACGGAGTTCAACCTCCAGGTGACCCTCTCCCGGCTGCCGATCCACCTCATCAAGGAGGACAAGGAGGGGCCGATCCGGGTGGTCGGTCGGAGCGCGTTCGACACCGAGCGCGCCGAGCAGCTCCTCCGCGACGAGGACGCTCGCACGGAACTGCTCTCGCAGATCGGGCCGGTGCTCGCCGCGACGCCCGGCTTCTACACGTTCCTCGACGAGGAGGACACCGCCAGTGAACTCCGCTACGCCGAGACGCTCCAGATCGAGCACCGGATCTACCCCGACGAGGCGACCCAGCAGGCGTTGATGGACAGCGTCCTGGCCGTCGCCACCGGGATGCGCTACGTCCAGAACCTCCTCGCCGCCACCCATCCGGATCCACCGACTGAACCTGGCACACACGACGACGAGCAGGACTGAGGGGCCCGGTTGCGCTGGTCGGTTACGTTGTGCACTGTCCAGGTAGCGCCGACATTCTCCAGTGCACTCCCCAAACGAGAGCACCCGGGACGTGCTCGACGTGGCCGGCCTTTCGGTTTGCCAGGAGGACGGGAGATCTACTTGGCGCGTGCTCGCCGACCGTGCCGAGCGATAGCGAGGGTCGGAGCGAAGCGAGACCCTCGATGTGAACGGCGAACGAAGTGAGCCGTGAGCGACAGCGAGGGTCGGAGTGAAGCGAGACCCTCGATGTGAACGGCGAACGAAGTGAGCCGTGAGCGACAGCGAGGCAGGTCGGCGGACATCGCGCGAGGGACGAGGAACACAGGCGAGCGACGCGAGCCGAGTACCGCAGTCGGCTGGGGAGGGCGTGGCCGCGGTGCCGTCCACGACGGGATCGATCGGTGAGGTGGTTCGAAACACGCACGCCCCAACCGAGACAGTCGCGGGGTAGATAGCACACCTGATCCGATCGATCTGGCCGTGGGCATGCCCCCGAATCGTCCGGCGATACCCCGCTTCCGACCCGGACCACGTCCCGGCGGACCGACACGACTTTCCCCGGCCCGGGCGAACCGCCGGCACATGCTTTCGAGGCAGTTCGTCCGCGAGAACCCCGAGGAGGTCCGTCGGGCCCTCGAGACGAAGGGCGTCGACGCCGACCTCGATCGGGTCCTCGAGGTCGACGCGGCGTGGCGCGAGCTCAAGGCGGAGGGCGACGACCTCCGGCGGCGACGGAACGAGGTCTCCAGCGAGGTCGGCGAGCTCAAGCGCGAGGGCGACGACGAGGCCGCCGAGGAGGCCATCGAGCGCTCCCAGGCGCTGAAGGCCGAACTCGAGGAGCTCGAGGAGCGCGCCGACGAGCTCGAGGCCGAACTCGAGGCGCGGCTGCTCGAGCTGCCGAACGTCCCGCATCCGGAGGCACCGGTCGGCGAGGACGAGACCGACAACGTCGAGGTCGACCGCTGGGGGTTCGACGACCGCCGCGCGCTGCCCGACGAGGTGGTCCCCCACTACGACCTCGGCGAGGACCTCGAGATCCTCGACTTCGAACGGGCGGCGAAGGTGACCGGCGGCGGCTTCTACTTCGCGAAGGGCGAGGGGGCCCGCCTCGAGCACGCCCTCGTGCAGTTCATGCTGGAGCTCCACCGGACCGAGCACGGCTACGTCGACGTCTTCCCGCCGCTTCCGGTGAACTCGGCGTCGATGCGCGGCACCGGGCAGTTCCCGAAGTTCGTCGAGGACGCGTTCCGCGTCGGCGGGGCCAACGACGAGCCCTACGACGACGACGACCTCTGGCTGTTGCCGACCGCGGAGGTCCCCGTCACCAACATGTACCGCGACGAGATTCTTCTCGACCGGGACCTCCCGGTCAAGCACGTCGCCTACTCGCCGAACTTCCGCCGGGAGGCGGGCGAGCACGGCACGAAGACCCGCGGGATCGTCCGCGTCCACCAGTTCAACAAGGTCGAACTGGTCAACTTCGTGCGCCCGGAGGCGAGCGACGACCGCCTCGAGGCGCTCCTCGGCGAGGCGACGACGGTCCTCGAGCGGCTCGGACTCCCCTACCGCGTCCTGGAGATGTGCACCGGCGACATGGGCTTCACCCAGGCGAAGAAGTACGACGTCGAGGTGTGGGCGCCCGCCGACGACATGCCCGAGGGCCCCGACGTCGGCGGCCGGTGGCTCGAGGTCTCCTCCGTCTCGAACTTCGAGGACTTCCAGGCGCGCCGCGCGGGGATCCAGTACCGCCCCGAGCAGCACGAGTCGGCGGAGTACCTCCACACGCTGAACGGCTCCGGCGTGGCGATCCCGCGGGTCGTCGTCGCCATCCTCGAGTACTACCAGAACGACGACGGCACCGTCGACGTCCCCGAAGCCCTCCAGCCCTACATGGGCGGCCAGGAGGTCATCGAGGGGGGCGAGCCGGTCGGCGAGTCGGCCGTCGGCGAGGGGTGAGACCGAAGGAGGTGGGGCAAGCGAAAGGGTGGGACCATAGGGGATGAGGCAGGTGAGAGGGGGGAGACAGGCGAGCGATCAGACAGGCAGGGGTCGGGGTGGCGACGGGTCAAACCACCGAATCCATCGCTACGTGTCCGTGTACGTCCGTAGGCTCCGGAGCCGCTCGCCCGCCTCGAAGACGTCGACGAACCGGAACCACTCGCTGCCGTCGGCGTGTAGCAGGCGCCCCTCGGCGGCGACGCGGGTGCCCTCCTCGGTCGTGTACACCGCCTCGACCACGTGTTCGGTGTCCCGTTCGGGCCGCCCGGAGCGCATGAAGGCGACGAACTCCTCGCGGCCCTCGATGGTCGTGTCGGGGCGACGGTGGACGAACCCGCCGGCCAGCACGCCGGAGAGGGAAGCGTAGTCGTCCGCGTCGATCGCCCGGTAGTACTCCCTGACCATGTCGGGACCGTCCATGTACCGTTCGAGGGGTGGCAGACGGAAATACACTGGTGAGCTCATCCATCGGTGACGGGGCCGCGCGATGGAAAAGCCGGTGTACGAACCCCTTTTGCCGGCCGGCGACCAACCCAGCCCGTGGAGCTGCACGTCCGCTACGAGGGCGACGACGACCCCGACAAGTGCACGGCCCGCAAGCTCGCGCGGTTCGACCTCGCCGAGCTGCATCGGTCGGCTCGCGCGACCCCGCCCGGGATCGTGCTCGACCCCCACGCCGAGCAGGCCCTGTCACCCGCCGACTCGTCCCTCGGCAATCGCCTCGTCGCCCTCGACTGCTCGTGGGAGACCGCCGAGGAGGAGGCGTTCCGGCTGGATGGCCCCCACCGGGCGCTGCCCTTCCTCGTCGCCGGCAACCCGGTGAGCTACGGCACGCCCTACCGCCTGACCACCGTCGAGGCGTTCGCTGGGGCGCTCTGCATCCTCGGGCACCGCGAGCAGGCCGAGGAGATCCTGGGGAAGTTCCGCTGGGGCCACACCTTCCTGGAGCTGAACGACGAGCCACTGCGCCGGTACGCCGACTGCGCGGACTCGACCGAGGTCGTCGCCGTCCAGGCGGAGTACCTCGAGGCCGGGGGATAGGCAGGACCGCCGACCGACATCTCCGACGCCGTACCCGGATACTGATACTGACCCGGAAACGGATCGGAGACGATCGCTGTTTCTTGCTCTGGACGTACTGTCGAACGCAATTCAGGAGCCGAAACCGTCCGTGCGCATTTAAGCCCGGTGACCGTACCCGGGTGACGCCATGTACCGGCTGAGCCTCGCCGGGGTGGTGTTCGCCGTGGGGTTCGCCCTGTGGTTCCGGCCGGTCCTGGGGCTGGCGGTGGTCCACCGCTACCGCGGCCCACCGTCGACCAGCGGCCAGTTCAGGGTCCGCGAGCGTACCGTGGTCTGCGTGGCTGCCGGCTGCATCGTCCTCGCGACGGCCGTCGCGACCCTCCTCTTCCTCCCCTGACGGCTAGCGGCATCCTCCGCTTCCAACCCTGACGGCCGGCGTCATCCGACCGTTTTTGGCGCCGACTCGAGCGGGCCCGTGGGCACCCCGATGGCGGCGTATACGGGGTGCCGAGAGCGAGGAACCTCGCACACGCCGGTCCGGGCCAGCGTGGGAGCGGTCGGGGACAGCCGAACGACGCGATCCGGCCCCGGCGAAGGGCGGTCGTCACGGCGGCGAACGGGTAGGTTTATCCGCGACGACCGTCTCGTGTGCCGTATGGCGAGCTTCGACGAGGCGGAACGGCGCATCCTCGACAAGATGATCTGCATGCGCTGCAACGCCCGCAACCCCGAACGCGCAGAGCGCTGCCGGAAGTGCGGCTACAAGCGCCTCCGACCGAAGGCGAAGGAACGGCGCGCGGCCTGAGTTCGGCTCCGAACCCGGTTCACCCTCCTCGAGACGATCACACACCGAAGAGACGGGGGTCCACCCGTCCCGACCGCGGAGACGGTGGCTACTCGTCACTGCTCGTCGGGGTACTTCGGCTCGCGCCGCTCGGCCCGCTCGAGTGCCGTCTCGACGACGTCACGCACGTCGCCGTGGAACGATTCACCGTGGCCGGCGTACAGGTGCTCGACGCCGTCCGGCATGCGCTCGAGCAGGGTCTGGATGCTCTCGATGAGCCGCTCGCGGGACTGGCCCGGCATGTCCGTCCGGCCGAAGCTGCCGTAGTCGAAGGCGGCGTCGTCGTGGACCACGACGTCGCCGCTGAACAGCGTCGTCTCGGAGACGAACGAGACGTGGTCGTCGGCGTGGCCGGGCGTGTAGACGACGTCGAAGGGCTCGTCGCCCATGAAGACCTGGTCGTGGTCCTCGAGCTCGGTGTCGCGGCGGGGGTGGTCGCCGTAGGCGTACAGCGGCGCGTCGAACGCGTCCAGGACCGCGTCCAGCTGCGCGACGTGGTCGCCGTGCTGGTGGGTGAGCACGACGGCGTCCAGCTCGTCGGTGTGCTCGCGGACGACGTCGACGACGCCCTCCATCGCCCCGGCGTCGACCAGCACCGTCCGCTCGCCGTCCACGAGGAACGCGTTGCACGTGAACGTCTCGGCGTCGGCGGTCACGTTGTAGACGTCCATCTCTAGATGGGCGCTCGGACCCGGAGGCCTTCACCGTGACGATGGCGGCGGGATCGACGGTCACCGTGACGAGACCGACGGGGTCAACGGCGACCGTGACCAGACCGATGGAGTCGACGGCCACCGTGACGAGACCGATGGAGCCGACGATCAGCGTGACGACCGCCGCCCACGGCGATGGGGCACCAGAGTGGGGGTCGGTGCGGTCGTCCGTTCGGCGTGGAATTTACGTCGACCCAGTTCCAAGGCGCTACCGAGATGGGATTCGGGAGCTACGACGAATCCGAACAGGGTAACCACGAGATCGACACCGACATCGACGAGACCGAGGAGGGGGGCCTGTCGTCCCACGAGGGCTCGGTCGAGTTCGAGTACGACGACGCCACGACCGAGGATCTGCTCGAGCAGTTCGAGGAGATGCGCGACTAGGCCGCGATGAAGCCCGGCCGTCGCGCCCTTGGGGTGGCCGAATCCTACCGCGGGCGCGACGACGACGCCGGCGACGGCGGCCGCACGACGAGCACCCTCGCGGGCGCGGTCGTCCGCGCGGACAGGGTCGTCGACGACTTCGTCTTCGGGAGCTGTACGGTCGGCGGGCTGGACGCCACGGACGCGATCGTCGACTGCTGGCGCCGACTCGAACGCCCCGACGTCAGGTACGTCCTCGTGGCTGGTGTCGCCCCCGCCTGGTACAACGTGCTCGACCTCCAGGCCCTGCACGAGGCGACCGAGCGACCGGTGGTGGCGGTCACCTTCGAGGCGAGCGAGGGGTTGACCGCGGCCATCGAGGAGGCGTTCGACGGCGACGCCCGTCGCCGCCGGCTCGAGGCGTACGACACCCTCCCACCGCGACGCCGACTGACCCTCGAGGAAGGGCAGACGCTGTACGTCCGCGGTGTCGGATTCGAGGACGAGGACGTGGATGTGGATAGACTCCTCGCCACCTACACGGCGGACGGCGAGCGGCGCCCGGAACCGCTACGGGTCGCCGCGCTGGCGGCCCGGCGGGCAGACGCGTTCCGACGTGAGGACGCGTCGCATCACGCCACGGGAGGG